>JAADYV010000020.1 GCA_010092855.1 Chloroflexota bacterium
ACCCTGCAGGTCACATGTGAGCAAGTTTTCAAACAAAGTTTGCAGCGCCTTATATCCCCATGTCTAAAGCCAGGGGCTTTACGGCGCATTTCGGTAAATGCAACAAACGTCGTCAAGCCCTCCTAGTCCACTGCCTCTATCACCGGCTCGCCCACCTCCGCACCGGCTTCGTTCTCCGCGGCCAGTTCGTCGGGGGTATCCATTTCGGCAGTTTCCGTGCTCATGTCCGCTTCCAGGTTGCGCACCGCCGCCGCCGACAGGCCATACGCGCCCGCCGCCACACTGCCCACCCCGGCCATAATAAACCACACCTGTGACCCGATCTGGTTCGCCACCGGCCCGGCAATCGCCAGGCTGAGCGGCATCATCAACCCGACCAGCGCCATGACAAACGTGAACACCCGCCCCTGCATCTCCGGCGCGACGCACTTTTGCAGCATGGCGAATATCGGCCCGCCGGTGATCGGAAACATAAAGCCGCAGAGACACGCAGCCGCTACCGCCAATCCGAACAATGCCGGTGGCGTCAGGCCAATCACCAGCGCTCCCACCCCCAGGCCCATCATGCCCGCCATGCTGGTCACTGCGGCACGTTTGAAGCCGCCCCACACACTCAACGTCACACCACCCAGCAACATCCCCCCGCCGAACATACCCTGAAACAACGCCAGCGAATACGCATCGCCCTCAAAGTATTCCTTCACCAGCAGCGGCATCAGCGCCGCAGCGGGCACAAACAGGAAGTTGAGCACCGGCGTCATCACCAGAATGATGCGCAGCCCTGGCCAGCGCCACATATAGTGCAGCCCGGCGCGGAAGTCCGCCCAGATCGAGGGCTTGACATCCGGCCCGGCATCGTCATCACCACTTGATTGGGATTGTGGCTGGGGAATCGCGATAAACAGCAGCGGCGTGATGGCCACCAGGGCCGTCCCCACGTCCACCGCCAACACGCCCTGCATCGGCAGCACGTCGAGCAGCAGCGCACCCAGCGGCGGCGCGAGGATATTGAGCACGCCATTCAACGTCTGGTTCATGCCATTGATGCGTGTCAGGTGCTGCTCCGGCACCATCAACGACGTTGACGCCTGCATCGCGGGCCAGTGGAACCCTGCCCCCAACGATCGCACGAACATGATCACATAGATGTGCCATACCTGCGCCAGGTCCGCCAGGAACAACAGCGCCAGGCCCACCGTCGCGGTCGCAATCGCACTGTCGGCGGCGATCATGACCCGGCGGCGATTCCAGCGATCCACCAGCGTCCCCACCAACGGCCCCAGCGCCACCTGCGGCACAATTGCCAACAGCCACGCCAGTGCCAACACCGTCGCCGAGCCGGTCTCGGTCGTCAGCCACCACACCAGCGCAAACTGCACCAGGTTGCTGCCCAATAATGACAATGCCTGCGCAGTCCAGATCGTAAAAAACGCGCGCGCCCATCCCGCCATCGTTTCCTCCTCGCCCAATACGCAAAAGCACCGGCCTGCACATCCCCATGCCTGCCGATGCTCTCATTTAATCAGGGTCAGATGTCCGCGTCAAGCCACCCACGCCATCAAGTCTGTAGCGCGCGGACGAGGTTGGGCGCTAAACCCACCTGGCGAAGGTACCCGGTCGCGCGCACGGGTGAGGTCGCGCGCGGCACACGCCTCCAACGGAATTTAGTCGACAGCCTCCGCCAGCGGTCCGGCCAGGTCCGGCAGTACCTCTTCCTCCGCTGGGGAGCTTTCCTCGACCACATTGGCTGCCTGCATGTCGGCTTCCAGGTTTATCACGGCAGGCGTCGTCAGCCCAATCACGCCCGCCGTAATGCAGCCCACCCCGGCCAGGATGTACCACACTTGCACGCCGACCAGGTCCGCCACCGGGCCGGAAATGATCAGGCTGAGCGGCATCATCGCCCCGGCCAGCGCCATGACAATCGTGAACACCCGGCCCTGCATCTCCGGCGCGACGCTCTTTTGCAGCGTGGCGAACAGCGGACCATTGGTGATCGGGTTCATGAAGCCGGAGAGGAACATCCCGGCCACTGCCAGCGCAAACATATTCGACGGCGTCAGGCCAACCACAATCGCGCCCAGGCCCATGCCCGTGATGCCGACCATACTGGTCTTGGTTCCCTGCTTAAAGCCGCCCCACACGCTCAACGTCAGGCCCCCCAGCAGCATCCCGCCGCCCCACAGGCCCTCCAACACAGCCAGCGAATAGGCATCGCCATCGAAATACTCCTTGACCAGGAGCGGCATCAACGCCCCGGCAGGGATGAACAGGAAATTGATCAGCGCCGCCATGATCAGAATGATGCGCAGCCCCGGCCAGCTCCACACGTAGCGCAGCCCGGCGCGGAAGTCCGCCCACACCGACGGTCTGACGCCCGGCGATTGGGAGCCACCGCCAGATTGCGGCGTGGGCTGGGGAATGGCGATGAACAACAGCGGCGTCACCGCGATCATGGCCGTCACCACGTCGATGCTCAGCAGACCCTGCATCGGCAGCAGCTCCAGCAGCAGCGCTCCCAGCGGCGGCCCGGCAATGCTGACTGCGCCTTGCAGCGTCTGGTTCATGCCGTTCACGCGCGAAAGCTGCTGCTCCGGCACCATCAACGAGGTGGACGCCTGCATCGCCGGCATGTGGAACGCGCCACCCAACGACCGCACTGCCAGGATCACGTAGATGTGCCACACGTGCGCCAGGTCCGCCAGGAACAACAGCGCCAACGCCAACGTCGCGGCGGCAATCGCGCTGTCGGCGGCGATCATGACCCGGCGGCGATCCCAGCGATCCACCAGCGCACCGACCATCGGGCCAAGCACCACCTGCGGCAAGATCGCCACCAGCGTGGCCGTTGCCAAAACGGTCGCCGACCCGGTTTCTTTCGTCAGCCACCACACCAGCCCGAACTGCACCAACCGGCTGCCCAACAGCGACAGCGCCTGCCCGGTCCAGATCGAGAAAAACAGCAGCCGCCAGTTATGTGTCTCGTACCATTTTGATCCAACTGCGTCGTTTGCGATGGTCATGATACTCCCCTTGTTTGCGGTGTGGGTTGCTCTGCGCCGCAGCAGTCGGCCACCAGAGACAGCCATCATACTTCGCCACGATAAAAATTTCAATGCGCAATTTGATATTTCTAAGCACCAGCTTAAATTTTATAAGCCGGTTAACCAGTTATACGGCAGTTGCACAAAAAAGTTTCCCCAGATTCTGAAATCCGGGGAAACCGAATGTTGAAGCTATTTCAATACCAGACGCTGGTCGCGGAACGTGGGAAATGGCTCCCTGTCCCTAGCTGCCGACCGACGGTGTGCCGATGACCGGGAAGGCCGGCGTCCAGGTCGGGATCAACTGCGGCACCGCCGCCGATGCCCCCAACCAGACCCGCCATTCGCTCTCGATAGTGGCGCGGTCCATGCCGGTGGCGGCTTCCAGCGCGTCAAAGAACGGCACATCCTGCGCCAGCAGCGTCATGACCTGGTTGTGCACGCTCAGGTCGTCGTTGAGCGTTTCCATCCACACAAAGAACGAATAACCGATGTCATAACCCCAGCGCGGATTGGCCCCGCCGATATCCGGCCCGTCCGCTGGATTGACCGTCAGCAAGGGCGGCAGAATGCCCTCCGCCGCATAACCGCGCACGCGCCCCAGGTAATCGTAACTCTGCTGCAGCTCGAAGAAGGTCGCATCGCCTTCGAAGAACCAACCGGGGGTATCCATCCGGCGGCGCGCCGACAGGAACTCGTTCTGGTACAGGTGCTCGATCTCGTGCACGACAGTCGAATAGGCCAGTTCGGTCAAGTCTTCGTTATCCACGCTGAACACTACCTGCGCGATAGTACCCCACTCATCGAAGGTCTGACCCACAACGACCGATGTCTCGCTTACATTGTTGTCTGCGGTGCGCCACTCCAACCACGCGCTGTAGTTGCCAAACAACACAATGCGCGGCTTATAGGGCAGCGGCGCGCCCCACACCGTCAAATACTGGTCGGCCTGCTGCGCCATCGCGTCCAACACCATCGCGTTAATCTCGTCCGGCAGGTCAGACGCAAACACAATCGCTTCTTCCGATTCGCTGCGTGTCCAGGCGCGGGTGTCGTCGGTGTATTCGGCCAGCGCCGGTTCCGTTTCGTATTCGTTGCCCACCGCATCGCGGAATTCCCAGTGGTATTTCACCAGCACCCAGGGCGGCACCATTTGCAGGCTGTCCGGCTGCCAGGTGGCGGAATACACGCCGCTGGCCGCATCATATGTCACGTCTTCGGCATACACCCGCAGCACATCGGTCTCGCGCAGACTGGGCCGGTACCACACCAACCGGGCATTTTCGATCGCGCCGCCGCTGCTCTCCGCCTTGATGCGGAACGTGAACCCATCCGGGTAGTTGCTCTCGAAGCTCATGTCGCTGATCACCCAGTCCGCGGTGTTGTTCTGGCGCGGTTCGGGCTGCGGCACCACAGCCGGTACCGGGGTCTGGTCTTCGGCGGCGGCAAAGGGCGTGACCCACGTCAGCGCCACCAACAACAGCGCCGCGCTCAACAGCGGCACTGCCACGAAAATTAGCCGTTTGCTCATTTGTTCCTCCATACCTGCGATAACAAAACCCAGTGGTTTGATCATGTGCAGATACTAGCACGCTGGCGTGATTTTGGCGTGACCTGGCTGCGCATTGATTCGCCATTACACCACAACAGGGGCCGGTGATCTGGCCCCTGCTGGAGTCTGCCGTTTTGCCAGCCGGACATCAGGGCGTGTAGCCGCTTTCCTCGAATAACTCATCCGCTGGCACGGCCATCAGTTCTGGCAGCGACAGGCCGGGATGCGACTCGACATACGCCTGCACGATCTGGTAGCCGATCAACACCCCGCCCCACAGCGGATAATCGTCCTGGTCTTGTGGATTCCCAAACAGGAAGCGGCTGACACGGCTGTTGCCCCGCGTCACGTCATACTCGTCACCCAGATCGGGCTGCATGTTGCCCCACAGCGTTTCTTCGAGTTCCAGAGGGATGATCTGGTCGGGAGCCACGCCGTCAAATATCCCGCTGCCCGGATTGGCCACCATCAGCGCGTACAGCGACCGCCCCAATGTCACCATCCAGGTTTGCAGCGACAGTTCATCCGCTGGCTGGCTATAACGCTGCAACTGGTACAGCGTATAGTAGCCCACCGCGACATTCAATTCGATATCCGGCAGGCAGTCTTCACCAATGGTGCAGTTGATCAGCATGGAGTCCAGTCCGGTCATCGCCGTCAACGCGCCATCTGCAAAAATCTGATAACTGGGACCCGGCATGATACACACCTGCAACACCCGGCTTTCGTCCGGGGGCAACGCAGACATGGCACGATCCAACCCTTGCCCCACCGCCGCTGCCTGGTCATCGAACACGAACTCGTCAATGCTGATGCGCCACGCTTCGTTGATGTCGCCCCAGGTGATCCCAAACGAAGACCACGTTGGCGGCAAAAACGGCCCATTGCTGACAAACAACTGCAAAGCCTGGACACGCGGCCACAGCGGCAACTCCAGACATGATCCCGCCGGGCCAATCAACTCATCCTCGACCACAAACGTGTATTGCGTCACATTGGATTCGTCTGCCGCGTCCAGGTAGGCCACCACGTCTGCTTCCAACGACACTACCTCGTAATGCGCGCTCATGTCCTGCACTTCGACCGCCAGCGCCTCACCCGGCTCTGGCAACAGAGGATACCCCGATGTGGCCTGCAACGGCGCGGGGGTGGGCGTGGGCGGAACGGGCGTGCGCGTGGGCAGCGCCACGAGGTCTGGCGCGCTTTCGCTGCTGGCCCCACACGCACTGAGCAGCAAGACCAGGACCAGGCCAATCGATACGCAACCAACAATTCTCGACATGCGGATTTTCCCTAATTCCAAACGTGAAATAATAGTCGCTTCCAATGGACAATACGGATTAGGATGCCGAGTCGTTCGATTCGCGGTGGAAAACCCAGGCCAGGAAGCGGTCCACATCGTACTGGATCATTGGCCCGGTCAGCCCCACCAGCAGCCCGTCTACCCCGTGCCGCCCCCAGGGGATGCGCAGCAGCACGGTCGTCACGCCCGCCGCGCGCAGGCGATTGGTCAGCAGCTCGGAATGCACGGGCGACACCATGCGGTCCCGCTGGCCGTGCACCAGCAGCGTCGGTGGCAGCCCCGGACGCACATGCGTCACCGGCGACGCTTCGGCATACACATCGGGGCGGTCTTCCGGCAGCCCGCCCAGCAGGTGAGCAATGGCGCTGTCGTCTTCGGCAGGCCACAGGCGCAGGTCCGCCGGGGGATAACTGGCCACCACCGCCTGGACGCTGTCATCCACACTGCCGGTTGCGCCGCCGGTTGCGCCGCCGTCTTCGCCAAAATACTCCCGCGCGAAGTCCGGATCGTTGGCAGTATAAGCCGCCATCAGCGCCAGGTGTGCGCCAGCCGCCCGCCCCATCAGCGCGATCTGGCCCGGATCAACATTGAAGCGGGTCGCGTTGCTGCGCACCCACCGGATCGCGTGCTTGACATCCGCCAGCGGCGCAGGCCAACGGCCGGACAGACGGTACTGTACGTCGAACACCACGTAACCCTGCCCTGCCAGCCAGCGGTCGTGCAGCCCAAACGCATAATAACTCTTGTCGCCATGAAACCACGCCCCGCCATGCACCACGACTATCGCCGGGAACGGGCCCTCGCCCAGGGCCGGTTCGTACACATCGAGCCGCAGCGGGCGACCATCCGGCGCGGCGAACAGCACATCGCGCGTTTCGCGCACCTTGGCGCGCAGCAGGTAGCGCAGCGGTCCCCAGGTGTCGACCCGGTGGCGTTGGGCAAAAGCGCGGTGGTGCTCCGCCGGAATCTCGCGCTGCCAGCCGAGGCCCAGCCCGTCGCGCATCGCGTCCGCCATCGCGCGGTTGACCTGGTCGCGCCGGTACAACGGGCGCAGCCCCAGCGCCGTCCCGACCGCACCCAACAGCAGTGCACGCCTCGACCGTGCGCGCCAGCCGCGCCACAGCGCCAACAGACCGGTCCCGATGGCAAGACCGGGGTCTTCGGTCGCCACCAACTGCGCCAGCGCTAACCGGCGTACACCGGGACGCTGCGAGAACGCCGGGAACGAGGGCCAGATGCTGAGCAAGCCAATGCCCGCCGCGATGAAGCCCCACAGGTTGGCCCACATCTGTGACCCTGCCGAGCGTTTTTTGGTTTGTTTTTCTGGCATGACGCGCCTTCCTCCAAACGAAATTCTATCCTGGAAGTCATTATAACATTTGCGCACGTTTTTTTCGGAATACGGCATGATGGGGCGAGCCAGGCCGCCGGACCAATCGACTCGACGCATAGAAAGAATCGTTATACACTGAAATGAAAGCTCGTTTGAGTTAAACAATTGAGGGGGTAGTTATGCACTTTCAGACTTTCCTCGGTCTGGTTCTCCTCGTCGCCCTCATTGTCGTCCTGCCAATCGCCATGATCGTTCGTATCATCATCCGCCGCAGGTCCAGGAACAGGCTGCGCAGCACGCTTGAACCTGAGGAAACGCTTGCGCTAGGCAAGCCCGGTCCATTTGGCGTGAGCACCTGGGTGGTGGCCATTCATCCCGACGAGGTCGTGTTTCGCCCCCAGGACAGCAGTGCAAAATCGATAACCGTTCCCCGCGAGCAGGCCCGCTACCATATCGAGCTACCACTCATGCCTCTCATCGATCTGCCATTTTCACCGATCAGGAAAGTAGAAATGGTAGCTACCGACTGGGACCAAAAACACCGCCTAGAAATAGATAGGAAGACGGCGCAAAAACTCCACAAATGGATGCCGCCCAGAACTGCCTTCAACCTCAAACGCGACCTGCAACGTGCCGGTCGTGCCCTGATCGTGGTGGGAATCTTGCACTTATTGTTGGCGGGGATTCTCAATGGTATCTGGGGCGTCATGTTGATCGCCGTCGGCATTCTGAACCTGGTCATCCTGCACCGCAATATGTTTCTGCTCAATGGATCGACCATCCTGATTGCCAGCGCCAACAACTTTTTAGTTGCATTCGTGCTGGCCGAACGGGGAGTAGCCTGCCTGGTTATTTTTGCTGCGCTGCAAGTTTTTTGGGGAATCGTCGAACTGCGAAGAGCGCGTCTCTATCCCGCAGAGGTATCCGCCGAGGAAGCCACCCGTCCGGCCCATTCATCGCTACCGCCCCACCTGGCCGGACTTTTGGATAACTTATCGCTGCCGGATACAGATGGACCGTCCGAGCAGGTTGATTCTTCCGCAAAAGACTGAGGCCAGCGCGGAAATCAACAAAAACAGGGCGTCCTGGGGTTGGATGCCCTGCCGGTGTCCCTGCGGCCAGGAACCGATATTAGCCCTTGTAAGCCTGCTTGTGTTTGTGGCCGGTCGTAAAGCGGCGGCGGTGCGTCACCAGGAAATTATGGATGGGGCGGTGAGCGTGCTGTGCCA
>JAADYV010000209.1 GCA_010092855.1 Chloroflexota bacterium
AGATGTGTATAAGAGACAGGATTAAAGATACAATCAAACAAAGCAAATTCTTCGTGTGTTTGATTGGACCAAAAACATTGGATTCAGAAATGGTGCGGCAAGAAATCCAGTGGGCTGAGGAAAGCGGCTGTATGATCATTTCAATTTGGCATGGTTGCGAAATCGGTGATGACTGTCCCGAAGTGCTGCGAGAACGACAGGCCATTCAGGTTACCGGTGAAAGTGCCCGTGAATACGAGACTGCGGTAAACACGCTGTTGAACAGTCTGGGGTATTCAACATACTGATAGAAGGGGAGCGAAAATGCACAAAACCATCGGCATTCTGGGCGGGATGAGTCCCGAATCGACGGCGGAATATTACCTGCACCTCACGCGCACCTACACCGCGCGGCACGGCGATCACGGTTACCCGCGCATCCTGGTCTACAGCGTCAGCTTCCAGCAGTACGTGGAATGGATGAACGCCGGGCAGTGGGACTCGATTGTGTCCGGGTTGGGCGCGGGCGCGACTGTGCTCCAGGCAGCGGGCGCAGACGTGATCATCATCGCCACCAACACCATGCACATCGTCTACGAGCAGGTGCAGGCCGCCGTGAGCGTGCCGGTGCTCAGCCTGCTGGACGCGGTCGGCGCAGCGATCACGGCGCAGGGCCTCACGACAGTGGGCTTGCTGGGCACGGCCTTCACGATGGAGCAGCCCTTCTACCGCGAGGCGCTGGCACGCCAGGGCATCACCGTGCTGGTGCCGGACGCGGTGGATCGCGCGTATGTGCATCGCGTGGTGTTTGAGGAGCTGATCGCGGGCCAGGTGCGCGCCGAATCACGGGCGGGCTACGAGCGCATCATCGAGGGGTTGGCCGCGCGCGGGGCGGGGGGCATCATCCTGGGCTGCACCGAGATTCCGCTGCTGATCCGCGCTGAAGACACCGGCCTGCCGTTGTTTGATACCACGCGCATCCATGCGGAGGCAGCGCTGGATTTCGCGGTGGAGGACTGACGTCCACTGTCGTTTGCGGGGGTGTGGTCAGGGCAGCCAGATGAAGTGCAGGATCACGCGGTTGTCCACGAAGTCGAACTGCTCGCTGTTGGGTGGAGAGGTGGTTTCGAACAGGGTACGGGTGTCGCCGCTGTCCAGGTTCACCGTTTGGATAATGCCGCGCTCGTTTTCCAGGTCATTGCTGGACCACGCGACCTGGCTGTTGTCTGGGCTGAGCGCATACGACAGGTCCCACACCATGTCGCCCTGTTCGTCCAGCATGTAGGCATAATCCGCGGCAACGACCTGATTTGCTTCCCCAGACTTTGGCCTGCCCAGGTAGACTCCGGACCGGCCTGGTGCGCAGCTATCGTTACTCACGCCCCGAAACACCACGCGCTCCTCGTCTAGCCACGTCGGCCAGTCGAGGAATACGTTTTCTTCTACAAAGACAATGTCGTCGGGGTGGCTTTGGCCCGTCAGCGTGAGGTAGCGCCAGGTCGTGCCGGTCA
The DNA here is from genome assembly GCA_010092855.1 of Chloroflexota bacterium. Classification (GTDB taxonomy): domain Bacteria; phylum Chloroflexota; class Anaerolineae; order Aggregatilineales; family Aggregatilineaceae; genus TC-15. The sequence continues at coordinate 1,491 of JAADYV010000209.1, forward strand.
GCGCCAGTGTGCTGTTGGCACACTCGCCATCATCGAATTTGTAAGGCCAGTCCACCACCTGGTACATCTGGTGCGCGCCATCGGTCGAACGCCAGGGCGCGTTTGGCTGTATCACGGGCGTGTTGGCGGCCAGGGGCAGGATATCGCCGGTGTCGGGATCGTGCACCTGATAGCGGGCTTCCAGGCCACCCAATGGTCCCACGCTCAGGAAGATCGTCACCGGGCGCGCGGGGGGCAGCCACGCCACGTCCAGGTACAGGCCGCGCGGCACACCAAGCAGACGCGCGGCGCGCTGCTGACCGTTGTAGCGGGTGTAGTACGCCACCCACTGGGCATCCTCTTCCTCTACCACATAGGCAATCGCGCGGCCATCGGGCGACCACTGCGCGCTGATGAACTTGCAGTCACACGGCAGGTCGGCCACGATCACGGCCCGGCGGGCAGCCACATCCAACACCAGCAGTTTTTCGGCCACGCGATAGAGGACGTGGGTCTGGTCCGGGCTGGGCAGCAGCGGGGTCATCGACACTTCGCGGTCGATCTCCTGTGGTGGTCCGCTGCCATCTACCGGCCAGATCACCAGCCGCCGGTTGACGGTACCCTGGATCATGACCAGCGCGCCGCCCTCCCGCGATGGCGTGGCATCCTGGCGGGCCGTTTCCTCGACTGGCAGCGGCACCGACGTCACGTCGACGACCGGCACATAGTCCGTTTCGACATCTTTCACTTCTGGCTCGTTGCCCCGGACCAGCCGCAGACCGAGGATAACCACCGCTGCCAGCGCTGCCGCCACGACTAGGTTCCGCCACGAGAATCGTAATGCCACCGGATTTCCTTGCGCCTAAATGTGCAATAGTGGCTGGTTGGGGTAGGGGCGTATCCAACCGTTGGTTGGCGCAATAACGCCCCTACGTCCATTGACCGCCATCTGCCCACAGTCTTGATGTTTCCTCGCCTACGCCACGCCAGGCACTTCCACGCCCTCTTTGATGCGCGTTTCGACCAGCGCCCCGTCACGCAGCTCGTGCACAATGTCGGCCTCGGCCATCACCTGCGGGTCGTGGGTGACGATCAACAGCGTGACGCCGCGCTCCTCGACCAACCGCCGCAGCAGGTCCAGAATGCGCCGCCCGGTGCGCGTATCAAGCTGGCCGGTCGGTTCGTCGGCCAGCACCAGCTCCGGGTCTTCGGCCAGGGCACGCGCAATCGCCACGCGCTGCTGCTCGCCACCGGAGAGTTCGTAAGGCCGGTGATGGGCGCGGTCGGCCAGGCCCACCCAGTCCAGCGCTTCCATCACGCGGTCTTCGCGTTCGCCGGGCGCAAAGCTCCGCATCCGCAGCGGCACACCCACGTTTTCGCGCGCCGTCAACAGCGGCATCAGCCCGAAGCTCTGAAAGATGAAGCCCAACTGCTTGAGCCTTAAGTCCAGCCGCTGGCGTTCGTTCATCTGCGTCAGATTGCGCCCCAATACCCACACCTCGCCCTCGGTGGGTTCGTCCAGCCCGGCGATCAGGTTCAGCAGGGTAGTTTTGCCAGAGCCAGAGCGCCCGACGATGGCCGACATTTGCTGCGGCCAGATATCGAGCGTTACGTCATTCACGGCGTGAATGTCCTCCCCCGCCAGGTGATAAATGCGGTGCAGGTGGGACATGCTGATTACGGGTTCCAGGCTGCTTGAATATTGTCCGTTGCTCATAGGTTATTGCTGAGCCTCCTGATTGTCGCTGCTGCTCATTTCGCCCTGGGGATTCGCCTCGGGCCACACGCCAATATGGTCGGGTTCCAACCGCAGCCGGACGCGGTCTTCCATGTCCAGGGCGTCAATGTAGGCTTCCGGCAGCTGCAAGCGCCCGGTGCGATCCAGGATCGCAAATTCCTCTTCGCTGATGGCGATGTCGCCGTCACGCCGCCGCAGGATTTCGGTGCTGGTGCGTCCATCGCGCATCCCCACCACGCGGTCCACGCGGGTGGCCACCGTCATGTCGTGGGTGACGATGATGACCGTCACGCCGAACTCCTGGTTGAGCGTGCGCAGCGCCTGGAAGATGGCTTCCGCCGAGGCGCTGTCCACTTCACCCGTCGGCTCGTCGGCCAGCAGCATGGCGGGACGGTTGGCCATCGCCACCGCAATCGCCACGCGCTGCTGTTCACCACCGGACAGCCGGTCCGGGCGGTGGCCCATGCGGTCCGCCAGCCCGACGCGCTCCAGCAAATCCTTCGAGCGCTCGTGCCGTTCGCGGCCCGGAAAGCCCGCCAGCGCCATCGGCAGCTCGACATTCTCGCGCGCCGTCAGGTAGGGCAGCAGGTTGCGGGCCGTTTGCTGCCACACAAAGCCGACCATGTGGCGGCGATATTTCACCTGGTCACGGGATGTCATATCCAGCAGGTTATGCGTGCCGACCCGCACCCGGCCTGCCGTCGGAAAGTCCAGCCCGCCCAGGATGTTCATCAGCGTCGATTTGCCCGACCCCGACGGCCCGACCAGCGCCATCATTTCGCCTTCGCGGACCAGCAGGTCCAGCCCTTGCAGCGCGACCACTTCCAGGTCGGCCACCTTGTAGATTTTCACCAGGTTGTCACACTCGATGAAAAGCATGCGGCCATTGTTGGCAAGGGTCTCATTCGTCATTTGGCTCATGGTGTTTGACCTCTGTACTTCTGTCTGCACGTTGTCTGTGCTTGTCTGTAAGATATTATACGGATTCACCGTGTTGTGTTCGAATGTCTGTCAACGGGCAGAGCAAGCCCTGCCCCAATAATCCCGCGAACCAGAGGTTCGGGCGCGAACTAGAGGTTCGGGCGCGAACTAGAGGTTCG
>JAADYV010000210.1 GCA_010092855.1 Chloroflexota bacterium
TCATATTCATAATGGCCTCCCAGCGTCGAACACAATCTGCCTGTCATTATACGGGGTATGACAGTACGGCGCAAAGCCGGAGCATCGCGGGGTAGGTTTTTTCGGTGGGTGCACCGCGCCTTGCGCCCTCGCTGTAAGCGAGGCGGTGCGACAGCGACGCACCGGGCGGAGTGAAACTCCGCCGCGCAAGGCGCAGTATCCCGTGCCGCGAAAAATCCGCTCTCCCGTCCGCGCATATGGTTCCCTCTTGTGGAATGTCCCCTCCCTCGCGTATAATGTTTACACTTCAGGCGTTCCGCGCCGCCACCTGTGCCTTCAGGTGCTTTTCGATGAGTTCAGGAGACAACTGCATATGGAAAGACTTACACGGGGCTATATTGTCCCCAGTGCGGCGTTTGCCTTGAAAGGCAAGACGCTGCGGTACTATGAGTATCGCGACCGGCCACCGCAAGTTGGTGATGTGGTGTACGGCGAGATCAGTCGCATTGGCCAGCATTCATCGCTGGAAAACGTGTCCGGGCGCATTCACGTCGCGCATAATGGCACGCGCGCAGTGTTTGTCTTCGGCAACCGCTATGCGCCGGACTATTTCGAGGGCTTGGTGCCCGATCAGGTAACGCCCACAGTTGACCTGCTGGCGCGCTCCGGGTTGGTCGGCAAGGTGCAGACGAAGAACGCGCTGGTCAAGGACCCGACGCGCGTCAAGGTGTTGGGCTATGTGGTCGACGAAGCGGGGGAGGTCATCAACACGCGCAACTTCCCGCTGATCGTACCGAAATCCACCGTGAAGAAAATGCCGCGTTCCCCACTGATCCTGGTCGTGGGCACCGCCATGAACTCCGGCAAGAGCCTGGCGGCAGCCGCCTGCTGCTGGACGCTGACGGCATTGGGACACAACGTGCGCGCTGCCAAGGTCACCGGCACTGCCAGCCTGCAAGATATCTTGCATATGAATGACGCCGGTGCCCATCCTTACGTCGACTTCACCTACCTCGGTTACCCCTCTACTTACCTGATGCCGGAAGACGACGTCGTCAATATCTTCAACCAGATCCACCTGAAGTGCGCCAACAGCCCGCGTAACTTCTGGGTGGCGGAACTCTCGGATGGCATTGGCCCGCGCGAGACCGCTCTGCTGCTCGATTCCCCGGACGTCCGCGAGCGCATCCATCGCCTGGTGTTCTGTGCCGGGGATGCCTTTGGCGCGATTGGCGGGCTGCACGTACTACAGGAACGGTTCGACCTGGTACCCCACGCGATTTCGGGCGTGTGCTCCAGTTCGCCGCTGCACCTCCGCGAACTGGCCACCCACACCAACATTCCCGTCTTCAACAGCGCCGATCCCGATCTCGACCAACTCAGTGCGATCTTGCTGCCGCCCAAACGTCAGAACGGGCGCAAGAAGCAGCCCATCACCGGGCAACTGCCGATCGTGTAACCTGCTGATTTACCTGTGTTCGCCTGACAACCGCATACAACCTGGGGCAGAGGTGCGTGATCCGCCACCTCTGTAATGATTCTGGCGTGAATCGCTGCGTGGGCTGTGGTACACTTCGCGCCATTGTGCAGACTCTCACGGATGGATATACGGCATGTTGCTATGGCTACAGTCAGAACGGGCGCGGCGTGCGCTGGTGTGGGTAGTCCTGCCGCTGGTTGTGTTTATGCTGGCGGCCATTTTCGTTTCCTGGCCGCTGGCCCGCGACCTGGATACGCGCGCTGCGGGGGCAGGCTATGGCGACAGCTACGAGGTGATCCGGCATGGCTGGTGGACGCGCGAAGCCCTGCTCGATGGGCAGAATCCGGTGAAACAGGACCTGCTCGTTTACCCGGATGGCTTCACCAGTTGGGTGCAGTGGACTCACCCGCTGCAATACCTGCCGCCCGCGCTGCTGGGACTCGTGGTTTCGCCGGTAACGGCCTTTAATCTGGCGCTGCTGCTGGTGTTGGTGCTCAACGGCCTGAGCGCCTACTGGCTGGGGATGCACTTGACGGACCGGCAGCCAGCCGCCGCCCTGATCGGAGGGCTGGTCTTCCTGGCTTTCCCGGCAGTGCAGGGGCATCTCGGCGTGGGGCATCTCGGCATCGTGACGTTGTGGCCCGCGCCACTGTTCGCGTTGTGCCTGTGGCGCGTGCTGCTTGAGGACGCCGGGTGGCGCACGGTGGTCTGGGGCGGAGTCTGGTTCGCGCTGACCGGGTTGGCTTACGTCTCGCAGTTCATGGTGGTGCTGTTTCCGCTGCTGCTGTTCTTCGGCCTGTACTTGCTGCTGCGCGACCGGGTGCACCTCTTCCCGCCGGACGCGCCGATTCACGCCCAGCCCTGGTTACGTGCAGGGACTATGGCGCTGATCGGAAGCCTGCTGCTGCTTCCGTTTTACCTCCCGCTGCTGTCGGATGAGGGCCAGGACGAACTCGACGCCGTGACCGAAACCGGGCGCGTGGACTTCAGCGCGGACCCGCTGGCGTTTATCAGCCCGTCACCGTTTGGCCACCTGGACGATCTGGGCCTGGTGCCGGAGTATGCGCGCGATGTGCTGGGTACCAATTCCGCTGAGGGCAGCGCCTACCTGGGGCTGGTGGCGGTGGTGCTGGCCGGGATCGCGGTTAGGACACGGCGCGAGTCGCGGGGGTGGTTGTGGGTGGCGCTGGGGGCGATGGTGCTCTCGCTGGGGCCGCTGCTCAAGTGGCGCGACGACCCGGTTGTGTTCCGCGTCGAAGACTACGAATCTTATGTTACATTGCCCTGGGCGCTGGTCCAGCAGGTGCCGGTGTTCGAGTCCACGCGCACGCCGGGCCGCTTTAACCTGACCACTGGACTGGCGTTGAGTGCGCTGGCCAGCACTGGCGCAAGCGTGATCCTGGCTCGGCTCCAGCGGCGCACGTTCCAGGCCGGGCTGGTGCTCGTGCTCGGCGCGCTGATCCTGTTCGAATACCAGGTGTGGGCCCCGATGGCCAGCGACGCCGCCCGCCGCCCGGACTATTTCCGCGACCTGGCCGACGAGGAGGTGCGCGCCGTGCTCACCGTGCCGGTGGAAAACCTGCTGGCGGCCAAGTTCGGTATGTACCTGCAAACGCTGCACCACCACCCCCTGATCGGCGGGCACGCGCTGCGCCGCACCCCGCAGGACCCGGCAGTGCTGGCGATCCTGGGCGGGACAGCGGACGCTGCTAGCAACGGGACGCTCACCGGACCAGAGGCAGTCTACGTGCTGTCGGCGGCGGGCGTGGATCGTGTGATCGCGCACAAGACCTTGCTGCCGGAGTCCGAGATCGCGGCGTGGCGTGCGCTGCTGGGTGAACCAGCGTTCGAGGACGAGTTATACGCCGTGTTTGTCGTGCCGCGCAGCGACGCTTCTCCGGACGATCCCCCGCCGGATTTCACGCTGGCACGCGCCGACAGCGCCACCGGCTGGAGCGAGACTGTCACCGTGGACGGGCAGGCGGTCCGGTTTCTGGCGGACGAGGGGGCGTGGTATCTCTACGCTCCCACAGCAGTTTACGGTGAATTGGTGTTCGAGGTGGCTCCCTACCGTGTCCAGCGCCCGCTGCTGGTGTGGCTGGACGATCACCTGGTCAGCGGCTGGGCGGGCACACGCGGCGAATTCCGCCTGTCGCTGCGCCTGGAACCCGGCTTTCACACGCTGCGCTTTGAAGCAGTGGACGGCTGCGACGACTATCCCTTCGCGCTGACATGCTGGAATGCCGACCCGCTTTCCGCGGACTGCACGCCGCAGGACCCGCCGGTATGCATCAGCAGCGCGTTCACGGCACCGCGCTGGGAACCTGCCGATCCACCGCAGGAACGGGACATCGCGCTGGAGCATGGGCTGCGGTTGGTCGCTTATGACCTCGTCCTGGCCCCGGACAACAGCGCCGTCCACCTGCGCCTGTTCTGGGAGGCGGACAGTCCCTTGCCGGATAGCTACGCACTGTTCGTGCACATTGCTGACCCGGAAACCGATGTGCCCCAGGTGGAGCCGGTCAGCCAGTATCCGCTGATGCTCACCAATGCCTGGCCGGACGGCACACGCTGGCAGTCAGAGGTCACGATCCCACTGCCGGAAGGGTTAAGCGGTTTGTATTCGGTCAATGTGGGTTGGTTCCGCGCATCGGATGGGGCGCGCATTCCGCTGGTCGACGGCTCTGGCGACATCCTGCGCCTGGAAACGATCTCGCTCGATGCCGCGCGCCCGCTGCGTTAGAGTCTGCCGCGCAGTGGGGACCAACGGCAGCTTGCAGGGCCTGCGCTCACGATGTAGCATAGCCGTATGGCTTTATGCATCAGAAAGCAAGCGTTGTTATGTCCACCGAACCCCGCCCTGATTTTTACGATACCGGCCTGCAACCGGCAATCTTTCGCCTGGATGACTCCCAACCCGCCCACCGTGCGCGTCGCTTTGTCTCGCTGCGCTGGCGGATTGTGCTGCCGCTGCTGATCCTGGCGCTGATTGCGGGAGGTACGCTGGCCTATGTCGTCAGCCAGTCGATTGCCAACAGTGTGCGTGATCACGAACTCGACCGCCTGGCGGACAGCAGCCGGGCCGTCAGCGAGCGCATGGCCGAAATCGGTCACCTGCACGCCGTCGAGAGCGCGCGCCTGGCTGGAGTCCTCAGCCAGCCCGACTACGCGCCGCTGGTGCGGGATGGGGACGGCGCGGCGCTGCAAACACAACTCGAAATGCTGGCCGCATCCGAAGGTCTGGACCTGGTACTGCTCTACGGCGCAGACGGAACCGAGATCATCGGCCTGCAACGGGTCGCGCGCGAGGTAGACGGTGAAACAACTGACGATTACGCCGTTTCGACCGGGACCGACCTGGCTGCTGTGTTGAATGCTGGAGCCGAGATGGGCGGCCCGGCGCTGGCTCCACGTCCGGTGCTGAGCGCCACGTCTGGTGATTACGCACTCCTGGCAGCGGGACCAGTGTGGGATGGCGAAACCCTGGCCGGGACGCTGCTGGTCGGCACGCAGTTGGAGCGGGTGCGGGCCATGCTGCGCGGCGGCGATGGCGTGGATTTGGCACTGTACGGCGGGCCGGACGGTCAACTGCTGGGCGCAACGCTGCCGGATGTTGAGCTGGTCGAGCCGGTGGACGCCGACGCCTACGCGCGTGTGATCGCCCAAACGACTGCTGCCCAATCGGAAAAAACGCCAGTCGAGAGCGTCGAGATCGATAGCCAATCGTGTTACGTGGCGCTGGTGGCGCTGGTGATCGACGATGTACCGCTGGGTGTGGTGGCCGTGTATGCCGAAGACAACACCCTGTTCGCCACCGCGCGCAGCCGCGATACCGTCACCGGGCTGGCAGTGGGACTGGTGGCGCTGCTGGTGCTGGCCGGGTTTGGCATTGGCAGCGTGATCGCGACCCGCGTCAACCGCGTGGCACGTACCGCCCACGCCCTGGCGAATGGTGACCTGGGCGCGCGCACCGGCATGGACTCCGGCGACGAGATCGGGCAGTTGGGGGCCGCGCTGGATCACCTGGCGACGCGCTACCAGCGCCGCTCCGAACACATGGAAAAAGCGCTTCGCCGCCAGCGGAAGGCTGCCGCCCACCTGACCGCCGTACTCGAATCCGTGCCCGACGGCCTGATCGTGCAGGACCTGGACGGGCGCGTGCTGTTGATGAACGACACCGCGCGCGATCTGCTGGGTGGGCAGCGCATGTTCCGCAGCGCGCGCTTGCACGAACTGACGGCGGTTGTCACTGAAACATTAGGCCCCGCGCTGGCCCCCGGCATTTACGCGCTGGGCGATCCGACGCGGCTGGCGCTGGATGACCGGGTGCTGCAAGCGCAGGCCGCCGCCATCCTGACGCGCAAGGGTGAACGCTTCGGCACCGTGATCGTGCTGCGCGATATTTCGGCCCCGGTCGCGCGCGAGCAAGCCCGCGATGCCCTGCTGGACCGGCTCTCGGAGGAAGCCATCGCCCCGACCGCGCCGCAGTCCTACGACTCACTGGCTGCGCTGGCGCAGGAAGTGGTGCGCAACACCCGCTCCTTGCAGCGCACCATCGCCGAACTGCGCGACCTGAGCACGTTCCAGCCACGCGACCTGGAAACCGGCCAGCAGGCGCTGCCGCTCAATGACCTGGTGTGGCACATCGCGGCGGAATGGCAGCCCCTGGCGCGTTGTGCCGGGCAGCGGCTCCAGGTGCGCTTTGGCCCGCGCGGGGAGCACATCCTGGGCGACGACCGGCGGCTGCGCTGGGCCGTCGGTAACCTGATCGACAACGCGCTCAAGTATTCGCCGCGCGACACGGTGATCACACTGGCCGCGCGCGTGCCGGAGGGGGAACACGACATGGCCGAGATCGTGGTCGAGGACGCGGGCTATGGCATGTCGGCGGACGATCTGGCACATGCCTTCACACGCTTTTATCGCGGCACGCCCCAGGACGCCGAGGGGAACATCATCCGCCAGCCGGGGACGGGGCAAGGGCTGTTCATCGCGCGGCGCGTGATCGAGGCGCACGGCGGCACCATCACAGTCGAAAGTGAACCGGGCGCGGGCACCACCGCCACCATCCGCCTGCCGCTGACCTCGCCGGTGACGCTCGAAGTGCCCGGTGCCGGTGAGGAAAACGCGGCCAGCACGCCGGATAGCCTCCCTGCTGCTGACAAAAACGTGGACGTCGAATGGTCAGAAGACAGCGAATGCCACACCGTGCGATTGGAACCGCGCGATTAGGGGGAAAATCTCAACACTCGCGCGTGAAACTTCCGTCAATTGCGGTATAATCGTGGCACATACTGGCGCAGTCAAATCTTTCACAATCAGGAGAATGGTATGAGCGAAGCAAATGCTATGAACGAAATCACCGAAGCATTGGGGCTGGTCTTTCTCAGCGGCGACGCGGCTCCTGCCGATGGCGTCTTCCAGTTGGTGGGCGACGACCCCAACGCCACCGACCGCGCAGATTTCGGGCGGGTGTTCCGCTTTAAGCAGGGTGAAACACTGCCCAACCACCCCGACACGGATGCGGCGGCAGAATGGCGCTTTGTGCGGTTGACCGCCGGTTGGCGCGAGATGCAAGTGCTGACGTGAGCGACCGCGACGCGCGCTGACGGGCGGGAGCACAGGCCACCCCGGTCTGCCTTCCGCCCGTTTGTTTGACACCGTTTGTTAACCACTGGCTCCTGGTTTGCGCTACCCAAGACACCCCGACTGTGCGTATAATTCTGTACGAAAACAACTCACATTTGGGAGACACCACCATATGACATCCAAAACTCGTATCATCGTGGGCGCGATCCTGGCCGTCAGCGTGCTGGTAGCTGGGCTGGTGATCGGCATCGTGCTGGCCGCACCATCCGAGCAGCGCGCACAACTGCCGACCCCGACCCCGCACCCGGTGGACAACCTGGAATACACCCTGACCGAAGTCGGCGGGCAAATGGAAACGTTGACCTACGATTACCCGGACCAGGACGGTTTTGTGCTGGGCAGCATGGCGGTCACGTCGCAGTACCCGCGCGGCATGGTGTTCAGCTTCAACCCGCAGTCGCCCAACGGCGCGATCCAGGACGTGATCCTGTTCATGCGCTTTCCGGGCGGCGCGGGCACCCGGTTCGTGGCCGAATGGGATGAAGCTGCCGGGGCATGGATCGCGCATCCCTGGCCCAATGGCGATAGCCAACCGGCCTGGACTCCCATTGAGTTCTACTGGCGGGTGCGCGACGAAACTGGTGTCTCGGTCGACACGCCCACCTACACTGTGGACTACAGCGATCCCACGCGCGCCTGGTACCGGCTGGAGACGCCGTATTACCTGGTGTACTGGTTCGGGATGAGCGACGATGATCCCGACCGCTTCGCACGCAGCGCCGCGCTGGCCGTCGCGTCAACGCGCCCGCGCCGCATCGAGGGCTTTGGCGAGCCGCTGTCCTTCCTGCCGGTGGGCGTGATCTACGGCTCGCGCGCGGCCTGGAGCGAAATCGAGAGCAGCGGCATCACCGACGACACCGCCGGGGGCTACACTGACACCGGCCTGGGTATGACGATCCAGTACGTGCCAGGTGGCAGCACCAATTTCCAGATCGGGTGGTTGTCGCACGTCCTGACGCACGAGCTGACCCACCTGTACCAGTTCGATGTGCTGGGTGGGGCAAGCGGGCCAACGTGGTGGCGCGAGGGGCAGGCCGAGTGGTTCGGGTATGACCCCGGCGCATACGACGACCGCATGATGAATCTGGCCACGCTGCAAGACCTGCCGACCATGTCGCGCGAGATCAGCCGCAACCTGGAACAGGCCGATGGTCGCCCCTACCTGGTGTACGACATGGGGGCCTCGTTCGTGAACTGGTATATCTCGACCTACAGCATTGAAGCCCACGCGGTTGCTGTGGAATTGATGCAGGGGGGAACGACGTTCTACGCGGCGCTTGAAGCAGCCAGCGGCGACTCGTTCTTCGATATGGAGAATGCCTGGCGCGCGTACATCGGGTTGGAGCCGTTCGACCTGGCCGACATCGATCCGGCAGCGGCGCTGGAACCGATCCCCGACCCGCAGTATGCCGTTGGCGACGTGGTGACACTGCCCGCCAGCCCACCATTACCTGCCGTTTACACCGAGCCCGGCCCGACCTCGCCGACCAGCGGCCAGTGTTTTGCCAACATGGACGTTACGGTGTTGGCCAGCGGGCGCTTGGATGGCGCAGACTTCTACCAGGTGGACTGCATGGGCCAGGTCGGGTGGATGCCGGTCGAACTGCTGGCGGGGCAGTAATCGCACGGTTTTCCAGAGAAAATTTGTAGCATCACATGGCGGTCATCTGGCCGCCATTTTCATTATGCGTTTGTCGTGGGTTCGGGATGAATGTGAAAGGGGCGTATTTTGCCAACCCGAGGTTGGATACACCCCCCTGTGTGACGCTCCCCACGAATAAATTCGGGGGCTTCTGTTGCACGCTTGCCCCAACGGGCTACGTTATGCAACACGGACACGTCCTGTCCGATAGTACA
>JAADYV010000211.1 GCA_010092855.1 Chloroflexota bacterium
CGCGGCTATTGCCGCCCATGATGGGGAGATCGTCGCCGTGGGGCCGGATGCCGACCTGCGCGCAGCCTATGTTGCCGCCACCACCATCGACGCGGGGGGCTGTCTGGTTACGCCGGGCCTGGTGGACCCGCACACACATCTGATATGGGCCGGAGCCCGAGCGCACGAGTTCGAACAGCGCATTGCGGGCGCGACTTACCAGGAAATCATGGCTGCTGGAGGAGGCATCAACCGCACTGTCCTGGACACGCGCGCCGCCGACCTGACGACGCTGGTCGAACAGTCCAAGCTGCGGCTTGACACCATGCTGGCGCACGGCACCACTACCGCTGAAGTGAAATCCGGGTACGGGTTGGACACAGCCACCGAGATCACAATGCTGAACGCTATTGCGCTGCTGGACACCGAACACCCGGTGGACCTAGTAGCTACGTTTCTGGGCGCACATGCGGTCCCGCCGGAATACGCAGATGATCCCGATGCCTACGTCGATCTAGTCATCACCGAGATGCTGCCTGCCGTCGCCGAGTGGCAAGCCGAGCACTGGCCGGGCGTGCTGTTCTGCGATGTCTTCTGCGAAGTGGGCGCGTTTGACCTGGACCAGACACGGCGCATCCTGGAAGCCGCGCGCGAATACGGACTCGAGCTGAAGGTGCACGCTGACGAATTCGAAGCGCTGGGCGGCACCCGGCTGGCTGCCGAACTGGGGGCCGCGTCGGTAGATCACGTCGTCGCCACCACGCCCGACGACATCGCTGCCCTGGCCGCCTCAGATACCGTTGCTGTGTCACTGCCGCCAACACCGTTCGGACTGGCACACACGGACTATACTCCGGCCCAGGCGTTTCTGGATGCGGGCGCAGCGCTGGCCATTGCCACCGACTGTAATCCGGGTACCGGCTGGAACGAAAGCATGCAGTTTGTGATGGCGCTGGCAACCCGCTATCTGCGCCTGACACCGGCCCAGGCGCTGGCCGCCGCCACCATCAACGCGGCATGTGCCATCCGGCAGGAAGATCGGGTGGGCAGCCTGGAAATGGGCAAGCAGGCCGATCTGGTGTTGTGGCAGGTTCCCAGTTATCCCTTCCTGAGTTACCGATTTGCGAGCAACCTGGTACAGACCGTCATCAAACGCGGCCAAGTTGTGTACCGTTCAAATCATCAGTAATATTGCCGTTATACTGAACTATTCACAAGCACGGCGCGTATAATAGATAGGGCAATTGCAATTCTTATACCACAACTGGACAAAAACTATGGACGAGGTTCCACTCATACGTCGTGCACAGGGCGGTGACGAGCGCGCCGCGCGAGAACTATTCGACATTTACCAGTTACGCACCTACCGGTTGGCTTTAGGACTGCTGGGCGATACCGCCGATGCGGAAGAAGTCGCGCAAGCCGCCCTGACCTATGCCCTGCTGAACATCCACCGCTACAAATCTGAATTGAGTTCCTTTAGCACCTGGCTGCACACGATCACGGTCAGTCGCTCCCGCGATAAACGCCGCCGCAAGATTCTGCCCAGCATCCCGCTGACGCAATGGGTAAGCATGGGCAACCAGATTCGTGATCATACGCCAGGCCCCGAAGCGCATCTCATGCGGCGTGAGATGGAAGGTGGCCTGGTGGCAGCGCTCGATCAATTGAGTCCCAAGCTCCGCGAAGCAATCGTGTTGCGCTTTTACGCCGATTGTACGTATAAGGAGATGGGAGAGATTATGGGTTGCTCTCTCAACACGGCGCGGTCACGGCTGCGCCTGGCAATCGAGAAACTACGCATTCAACTGGGAGACACACAACTTCGATGGTTAGCAACGGAAACCATCCGCTAGCACCTCATTACGACGATCTGACGCTAGAGGAATTCGTTTTGGGTCAACTGCTTCCGGACGAGGAGCAGGCGATCCGGCAGCACCTGGCCGTTTGCCCGTCCTGCCGCAGCACGGTAACGACGATTCAGGCGCTGTGCCGTGATGTGCAATCCGCGCTGTACCAAACATTGGACAACGCTCAGCCCGGACCAAACCTGAGTTTTGACACGATCAGCACCCAATGGCGCACCCCTCCGCGCCGCGTTACCTGGCTCTACCGCCTCCAGCAGCAGGTCGTGCTGAGTGCATCAACCACCCTTTTGATAGTTTTGTTTGTGCTGGCGTTTTTGCTGCTGGTACCAAGTGACCATCCCACCATGTTGGGCAACCTGGAGATCATCGAAGAATACAGTGGTCCCCCAGCGGTGATCGCGGCCAACACAGACCAGGGGTTGGTGGTGGTGCAGCTGCGCACCAACGACACACAGGTGGTCAAGCAGTTTGATCACATCACCCAACCGCGGGATATGGCTTTTTCTCCGGATGGTCACTGGCTGGCACTGCAACAGAGCTATACCTTACACATCATCGAGACTGTAGACGCCGGAATCAGCGTTCGCATTCCGATCAGAGAAGGCGCGGCCTGGGCCTGGTCACCGGACAGTCAATCGCTGGCCTATACCGACGGGACCGGCCAGTTGGCAGTGTTTGATGTCACCGCCCAGGTCAATCGCACGATGGTGCCAGCAGCAGAAAATGCCTGGGGACTGCCGGTCTGGACCGCAGACAGCAGCCAACTGGCATATGCGGCCAGCTTCCCGTTGCCCACCGAAACCGGAGTCCGTGTGCGGCAAAGTCTTTGGCGTGTAAGCCTATCCTCGGGCTACCGGGTTGAGCTAGCACGCAATCCCGCCCCAGCCGAAACGCTCCTGGTCCCGACTGCGTGGATAGATGATGATGCAGCACTGGTGGCATGGGACATGGCGGCAGTTGCCACCGGCAGGTTCCCCACACTGTACCAGGTAGATGTTGCGGCTCACCAGGTCGCAGAACTCCTGGCCCAATCACTGACGCAAGGTGTCCGGTTGGCATGGCCAGTCAGTGCGCAAGATACCGCTATGGCGCTGTGCGACGGCCAGTTGACGCTCCTGAACATGCAGGATGACACGCGCCAACCGATTACCGTCCAGATACCGCTGCCGTTTACGCTGGCCTGGTCCCCGAATGGTGCATGGGCAGCATATATCGTCCCCAGCCAGATCGAAGGTGGCGGGCTGTATGCGTATGCGCCACAGGACAGCACACTGCGCGCCGTTCAATTGCCAGCGGGTGCAACTGAAAAAGCCGTTTATTGGGCCGATGCTGAACACGTTTTTGTGGTCCGGCAAGCGGTGGACAAGCCGGTAACGGAGTTGTGGTTGGCATCGGTGACGGCAGACGAACCACCGCAGCGTATCATCTCCGATGTGGTGATCCCGTCGTCAGATGCCTACAGCGGGTGGCGCTGGCAAGATGTAATGGCCACGCAGGTGCTCGCCTTTTGATAAGCCCCGTCAATTGGACATTGTCCAGAGCAGTACAGCAGACTGAACGACATCAATCGGTGAGGGAAATTTGCTCTCGCATACCGTCTAAGGTGCTGTCGCCAATGCCGGGCACATCGAGAAGCTGGTCGATACTCGTGAAGTCGCCATTGGCAGTGCGATACTCGATAATCGCTCCCGCTTTTCCGGGGCCAATGCCAGGTAGCGCATCAAGTTCTTCCAGCGAGGCCGTGTTCACATTCACCAATGATGGGCGATTCGGGGTGGGGATTTCGATTTCTTCCCCCTTGCCTTCCTGGGGCGGAACGTAGACCAGGTCCCCATCGCGCAGAATCTGTGTCGGATTCACCCGGTTCTGATCGGCGCTGTCCGTATAGCCACCCGCCGCTTCCACGGCCTCTCCGACACGGCTCCCCGGCGGCAAACTCACCATGTTCACGGGGCGCGCGACCTCTCCGATCACGTACACCAGAATCTCACCGGGCGTAGGTGTCACCACCCGAACCTGGGGCGCAGGTGTCGCCTGCCGGTCCCCGCTGCGCGCGGGCACTTCGACCGGGTCCTCATCTTCGAGGACTTGGGCCAGGTTGATCTGCTCCAGGTCGGCATTCTCGGCAGGGCCGCCCACTGCCTGTACCAGATCGATCACACGGCTGCCATAGGGCAGCGTCACGACAACTTCAGGCGTCGCCACTGCGCCATACACATAGACGGTCACCGGGCCAGGGGTGGGGGTGGGTGCAGGTAAGGATGTAGCGGATGGCACCGGCGTCGGTTCCGGAGGAATGACGGAAATGGTTGCCGGTTCGGGCTGCCGCCACAACAAAACGGCCACCCCGGCGATCAGGGCTGCCGCAATGATCAGGAAAACCACGTACTTAATCCGCTCCAGGACTGGAGCCTGTTCTGGCGTCGTCATCTCAGCCACGATTCCCCCTCAACAGCACGCGAATATCAGGCGGTATCAGTACGATTGCTCATCCGCTGGACCGGCAGCATCCGGGTCCTGTGCCCCGGCCACGATCTTGACGCCCGCGCTGGCACCGATACGGGTGGCACCGGCCTGGATCATAGCCAGGGCATCGGCATACGTGCGCACGCCACCCGACGCCTTGACGCCTATCTCCGGCCCAACGACGCGCCGCATTAACGCAATATCTGTAGCAGTTGCCCCGCCACCACCAAATCCCGTCGACGTCTTGACAAAATCCGCTCCGGCTTCCTGCGCGATGCGACAGGCAGTCTCTTTTTCCTCATCGCTCAGCAGTACCGTTTCCAGAATGACTTTGGACAGCGCGCCATGCGCGTGCGCCACCTCGACAACGGCACTGATATCGCGCCGGACCAAATCAAGGTCCCCGGACTTCAACGCGCCCACTTGCAGCACCATGTCGATTTCAGTCGCACCACGTGCCAGCACTTGCTCGGCTTCAAACGCTTTGACTTCCGGTAAACTAGCACCCAGCGGAAAGCCGATGACGGTACATACGGCAACATCGGCTACATCGCCAAGTTGCTCAGTACACAACCGGACGTAAATCGGGTTGACACATACTGACGCGAAGCGATATGTGCGCGCTTCGTTACACAGTGTGATGATCTGGTCTGGGGAGGCATCGGGTTTCAGGAGCGTATGATCAATCATACGAGCTAGTTCTGAAGCGGAAGGTGGTTGCATTGTCACAAGGTTATCCTGTTTATGGCGAGAGGCACATAGTAGTCAGGCGCATTATACCATGGGCAGGCGGCCAGCCAACAAAAAAGACAGGCCAACGAGCGACCTGCCTTTGGATAAACACACTTCGAAACGGGTTAGAGATTCACTACCGCCATAAACGAGGGGGAATAGTTGCTCCACAGGGCTTCCGTGATCTGGCGACGTAAAGCTGCGCTGTATTTTGCATAGCGGTGTCTCTCCGCCTGCAGTTCCCGCCGCGTCAAGGCGAGAGCGGGTGACACGGGGGGATCGCGCAGCGGTTCGTCCAAAATCCACATGCCATGATACCGGGTAACCTCGCCATCAGTAATGACTTGCAGCAATCTTTCCCAAGCTCCGGGCGCGGGTTTGGCAATGGCATCTTCGGCCAGCGCCTCGCGTATCCAGTTATCGACAACACCATCCAGCTCAACAGAAGAACGGGTGAGCCTGCTCACCATCTTCTGCAACATGTTAAAGATATCCATGCGCAACCTCAGGTAACCACATCATATTTGGACCAAGCCTACCACGCAGATTCTCACGAGCATAATACAATCTAGACTTAACCGTACCAACAGGCAAATCGAGGATACCAGCAATATCCTGCAAACTCAGATTGTTCAGATAATACAATACAATTACAACCCGCTGATCCAGGCTTAGATCGCTGATTGCCGCCCGGACCCGTTGGCGGATTTCGGTCTGTTCCGTCACCCGGTCAGGAGCCTGCCGCATCGGGGTTACCAACCGATCAACAAAATGATCGAGCGATGTTCGGCGTTTTTTGCCACGCGATATCCAGGTGTAACTCAGGTTGACCGTCACACGATACAACCAGGGTGCCAAAGGACGCTCAATATCGATGCGGTCGGCATTGGCGTAAACCTTCAGAAAACAATCCTGCAAAATATCTTCGGCAACGGCTGGCTCGCGTACAATGGCCAGGGCCGTGCGGTAGACACGATCCCTGTAACGCTCAAACAATACGCCAAGCGCGTCCAGATCAGCCTGGCGCAAGCGTGTGATTAATTCGCCATCGGAAGGTGAGTGTTCGGATACTGACATATACCGTCTCCATCGGTGCGTTACTAAGATTACTTGTCAAAACTCTTTGCGGTTCAAAATTGCAGTATAATATTTTTGATTGAAGCGCAGACAGTCGTTATGATCAATACTGGTCAGACTGGCATTTCTGCCAATAGTGTCCTAAGATTATAGAACCTTTGTGAACAAAGGCAATCCTTTCACCATTGGTCCCGGTAGGGGGTGTTGAATGCAGCAGTGCCCAAATTGCGGACACATCAATCGGGCAGGCGTGGTTTTCTGCGAAAACTGTGGCGCTAGCCTGATTGGTAAAATGCCCTTAGACACCAAGTCGCTCGGCTCCTCGTCAGAAGAAGACAAAGCACAGATGGGAGTCGATGCCGATGTGGTTCAAAACGTCAAGGTGCAAGGCACCGACATCTTCAAAGAAGGCGAAACACTGCGTCTGGAGATCGAAGGCAGCCCAGAGCCAATACTTTTCAAACCAAAGGCTGAAACGATTTTTGGCCGCCGCGATCCAGCCACCGGAGCCATGCCCGACATCGACCTGACGCCCTTCGCTGGCTATCGCATGGGAGTCAGTCGTCGGCATTCGGCCATCCGGTTTGGTGAAAGCCAGACACTCGATTTATGGGACCTGGGCAGCAGCAACGGTACGTTCCTCAATGGCCAACGGTTGAGCGCCCACCGACCCTACCGCTTACACGACGGTGACGAAATCCGCCTGGGCCAGATGGTCATTCAGGTCTACTTCCAGTCAGCCGACACAGGCTCGCCCGCACCAAAGGGCGGCCAGGAAGCCACTCGCCCTGCACAGGCCGTAGCACCTGCGCCGTCTCCCCCGGCAGCACCACCCGCAGCTCCCAAACCTGCGGACCCGCCACCGGCTGGAGAAAACGCCGCACCCGATATCCCGGTCACGGCGCAGTTACCCGAAAAACCTAAGCCCGATCCGGAACCGGCCCAACCACCATCGGAAAGCGCCCAACCCGCTTCTCCGCCAGCCGAACCGAAGGCCCCACCGCCATCAGAGGCTCCACCCCAGGCGGCTGAGCCACAACCCAAACCCGAGCAGCCACAACCAGACGCCAAACCCAAACCAGTTGAGCCAGAGGTACAGGCGAAACCAGCGGCCTCAGCGCCACCAGACCAGGTGCAACCAGCAGAACCGGCATCCAAGCCGGACGCTTCCAATTCCCAGTCGTCGGCGCAACCACCGACCAAAGAGCCGCAATCGCCGCCGTCGTCAGCGGACGAAACCAACAACGCGACTGAGTGAGACTTCAGCCGCGCAGTGTTTAGAACAGTCGGGGTCCAGTGCGGGTCAGGTACCCAGGATTTTCATTACATCGTTCCGTGCCCGCGATGTTGCATAGAGCACCATCCCGATTTTTACGTCTTTCCTGACCAGCACCGCCAGTGCAGCCCGACCCGCTGGATAAACCAGCATCACGCCGTCTTCACCCTCGATCAACAAGCGTTCCATATCCCCTTGCGCTAACCGACCTAATGTCCGCTCGGCCAGTCCAATCAACGTCGCCGCCATTGCTGCCACCTGCGGGCTGCTGGTGGGGTTCTCATGATAACTGTCATCGTCCCCAGGTGGATAGGCCGAAACCAACAAGCCATCGATATTCACAATAACGGAAGCAATAATGCCGGGGACGGCAGTATGCAACGTCCTGAGGGTTCGTTCAAGCGTTTCGCTCCGATACTCCCGTACCATAGACAGACTCCTTGGGGAACCGCCGCGCCTTACTGCCTGTGCCAAACCTCATGGCAGGCGATGGGCGCGTGAACCATTCACCCACTGCACACCGCACACCATCGCACAAACCTTTTTTGTCCACCTCTTATTGTAAGCTATCCTTTTAGGCCTGCCAAGCCTTTATGGTTCCTTCAGCATTGGCAGTTGAATACCATGCCGTTCCGCAGCTGCCAACGCTTGTGGATATCCCGCGTCAGCATGACGAATAACACCCATACCAGGGTCAGTGGTCAACACGCGCTCCAACCGCCGCGCTGCTTCCGGTGTGCCGTCCGCCACGATCACCTGCCCGGCGTGCTGGCTGTACCCAATGCCCACCCCGCCGCCGTGATGGAAACTCACCCAGGTTGCGCCCCCCACCGCATTCAACAGCGCGTTGAGAATGGCCCAGTCGGAAACCGCGTCTGTGCCATCGCGCATCCCCTCGGTTTCGCGGTTGGGCGACGCTACCGACCCGGCATCCAGGTGATCGCGCCCGATCACAATCGGCGCGCTGACCTCGCCGCTGGCCACCAGTTCGTTGAAGACCAGCCCGGCCCGCGCCCGTTCGCCATAGCCTAGCCAGCAGATGCGTGCGGGTAATCCCTGGAATTCCACATCACGCTGCGCCATGGTGATCCAGCGTGCCAGGTGTTCATCTTCCGGAAACAGCTCCAGGATCGCCCGGTCAGTGCGGTACAGGTCCTCCGGATCGCCGGACAACGCCACCCAGCGGAACGGCCCCTTGCCCTCGCAGAACAAAGGGCGAATATAGGCCGGAACAAAACCGGGATAGTCGAAGGCGTTGGCCACGCCCTGGTCCAACGCACGCTGGCGCAGATTATTGCCATAATCAAACACCACTGCCCCGCGCGCCTGGAAATCCAGCATGGTCCGGCAGTGCACCGCCATCGACTGCATGGCGCGTTGGCTGTAATCTTCTGGCGCACGCTGGCGCAGTTCGAGCGCTTCGTCGAAGGTCATGCCGTGTGGCACATACGACAGCGGATCGTGCGCGGAAGTCTGGTCGGTCACCACGTCCGGGATCACGCCGCGCGCCGCCAGCTCCGGGAAAACCTCTGCCGCATTGCCCAGCAGCCCGACTGAGAGCGGCTGCTGCTGATCTTTGGCTGTCAAAACTAATCGCAGGGCTTCGTCAAGGTCCGTTTCCACCCGGTCAACGTAGCGCATCCGCAGCCGGCGATCCGCCATGTGCGGGTCAACTTCGACCACCAGTCCCACACCCTCGTTCATGGTGATAGCCAACGGCTGGGCACCACCCATTTCACCCAAGCCCGCCGTCAGGACCAGCTTCCCCTTCAGGCTGCCCCACCCCTCCTGACGCGCCAGCGATCCCAGCGTTTCGTAGGTACCTTGCAAGATGCCCTGGGTCCCGATGTAAATCCACGACCCGGCGGTCATCTGACCATACATGATCAGGCCCCGGCGTTCGAGGTCGTCGAAGTGCTCTTGTGTGGCCCAGTGCGGCACCAGGTTGGAATTGGCAATTAACACACGCGGCGCATCGGCGTGGGTACGAAAAACGCCAACGGGTTTACCAGACTGTACCAGCAGCGTTTCTTCGTTTTCCAATGCGCGCAAGGCAGCCACAATCGCATCGAAGGCTTCCCAATTGCGGGCCGCGCGCCCCCGGCCCCCGTACACGATCAGGTTTGCCGGGTCTTTGGCGACATCTGGGTCCAGGTTGTTCATCAACATGCGCAGGGCGGCTTCCTGCAACCACCCCTTGCAGGAGATTTCTGTCCCACGCGGAGCATGAATAACTCGTGACATACGGTTTTCTCCGAAAAAAGGTTCCCAAACAAGTATTTGCCTGTTATTCTAGCACCTGCCGTTGAAAAATGGGAGGTTGGTTGCGGCTCCTGAGCGACATACGGTATAATCTCAAGGCTTTATTCGTGAGACATTGATACACAACCACAGGTAGTAAGTTAATGGACATCGTCTGGTATGGTCACAGTTGTTTCCGGCTTTCGGAACGAGGACGCGCATCCGTCGTCACCGATCCATTTGATGCTCACCTCGGCTACGAACTCCCCCGGCTCAAGGCCAACATCGTTACCATCAGCCACGATGCGCCGGGACACAACAACCTGGAGGTCGTCAAGGGCTACGACCACTTGTTGCACGGGCCCGGCGAATACGAGATCGGCGGCGTATTTGTCATTGGGGTGGCCACCTACGACAAAAAAGTCGAAACGCCACGCCACAATGTCGTCTATGTGCTGGACTACGATTCGCTGACCGTCGCACATCTGGGTGATCTGGATCATGTGCCCACCCAATCGATGGTCGATGCGCTGGGGCCGATTGACATTGCCTTAGTGCCAGTCGGCGGTGGA
This sequence comes from Chloroflexota bacterium, assembly GCA_010092855.1. GTDB lineage: Bacteria > Chloroflexota > Anaerolineae > Aggregatilineales > Aggregatilineaceae > TC-15. The sequence goes on from JAADYV010000211.1 coordinate 10,212, forward strand.
GGGAGCCTGTCGTCCAGCCAGGCTGCCGAAGTCGTCAGCCTGTTGGAACCCAGTATCGTGATCCCGATGCACTTTCAGACCGAAGCCCTGACAGGGGTAGAGCTTGATCCGGTTGACCGTTTTCTGAAGGAAATGGGCGTCAATGCCACTGAACAGGAACCGCTGCTGCGCGTCTCGTCCAGCGGGCTGCCGGAACAAACGCAGGTCGTGTTGTTGGACTATCGGCACTAGATCGTGCTGCGAAAGAACGAAACGGTATGTATAAGTTACTGCTCACTTGGGACATCAAACCAGGTCAGGACCAGGAATATTTCGAGTTCATGGTCCGCGAGTTCGCACCAGGGCTGACGCGGCTGGGCATTGCACCCAGAGAAGCGTGGTATGCCGTGTATGGCGACTGTCCGCAAATCCTGATGGAAGGTATCTCCGAAAACCTGGACACCTTACGCGAACTGCTGGAAAGTCCAGAGTGGGATGCGCTGCACGATAAGTTGCTCACCTATGTGGAGAATTACAACCACAAGATCGTGCGTGCCAGCAACGGCTTCCAAATCTAAGCCGTGTTGAAATTTGTACTCAGGCGTTCGCTATTCACAGGCGAAAATGTCAACACTACGCAGGTTTCCCCAACAAAAAAGACTCCTCAACGAGGGGCCTTTCAAATTCAGTACCTAAATTTCGCCCCAAATAGACGACAAATTGTCAAAAGGAGCGGTTGACAAGATAGAAGCGATGATTTCCTGGGCGATACTTAAGGTGAAA
>JAADYV010000212.1 GCA_010092855.1 Chloroflexota bacterium
ACGGCATCAAACACAAGGACTACCCGTATCCGTTATCGGGCATTATGCGCTGTGCAAAGTGTGCGCAGATGGCGCAGGACCAGGATGATCCCAGGCTCATCACGCGTCTGGGTGGTACGAATATGAACGATGTGTTGCGCTACCGGCATCAGGCTGGGGCGGCATGTGGTACGACCAACAAGTCGGTGCGGTGTGACCTGGTCCACGAAGACTTTGGTCGATTAATTGAACTCCTGACGATTGACGAAGAAGGTCAGGCGAATTTGTTTGAGCTATCAATGGAACTCGATATGGCCAAACGGGGAGGAGAGAATGGTGAAGACCCCGAAGTCACGCGCCAGAAAGCGATTGCGCTCGCCAAGCGCAAGCTGGATGCAGCCATCCATTTGTACTCGGAAGGGTTGATCGCCCAGGATGAGTTCGTCCGGCGGCGCGAGTTTCTGGAACGCGAGATTTCCCACTGGGAATCCTGGACGACCGAATCCGAGCAGATGGCACTGGAACTGGCGATGTGCATTGACGCGGTCGAAAAGCTGCATTTCATCTGGGAACAGAGCAATGACGAAGATCGGCAGGGCTTTGTGCGTAACCTGTTTGAGTGGGTCGAGTATGATCTGGATGCGCGCCGCATCACCAACTTCCGGCTCAAGTCCTGGGCTGACCGATTCATCATTCTACGCGGTGCGCTCTATGAAGAAAACAAACGGGACGATCTGGGGGATGATTCAGATGATGATGGCAGCTCATCTGAGGGGAAAAAAGAACTTGCTCCACCTTCTCAAGGGGTGAAGCAAGCTGTGCCCCATAGGGGACTCGAACCCCTGTTTCCGCCTTGAGAGGGCGGCGTCCTGGACCACTAGACGAATGGGGCAACCTAGCCAACAGTATACCAGTCGCCTAAGTAAGCGTCAAGGTAGCTTAACGAGGGGAGTGCAGAATCTTGGGTAGTGTTGAGTGGGTTTTGTCCGCTTGACGGTATCGCATCGCTTAAAGTGTAAGGTCCGCAGTTAACCATTGTCGTGCATGGAAAGATTAATCCCAATTCCTTTAACACCTTCCCGATACAGGTGAGTATGTCATCCCTTAGATAAGTCCAGTACTCTCTACAACTGCTCGCAGAGGAATGGGTATTCAGGCTTTTGTTCGAGTCTTCGGTTGAAAAGCACAAAATGGTTCTTCGGCGAGGTAGTCACCTGTCACGCCATAGGCCCGCGCCCGGCACCCGCTGCATAGCGACTTGAACTGGCATACCCCGCACTTACCACTGAGCAAATCGGGGTCGCGCATTTCGGCAAACAGATCACTGTGCTGCCAGATATCGCCAAAAGGTTGTTGGCGCACATTGCCCGCTTCCACAGGCAAATACCCACAAGGGAAGACTTCGCCCCGGTGAGAAACGAAGCATACCCCGGTTCCGGCCAGACAACCTTTAGTCGCCGCGTGCATCTGACCGTGCGGATGGCCGTGCACCTGGCGGTGGTGGCTAGCAGGCAACTCGCGTTTAACCCCACGACGATTATCCTCGGCTTTGCGCTGGCGCATCACGCGGAAATAGTGCGGTGCGCAAGTGGCTTTGAGTTGGAGAGCAGGCTCGGACTGTTCCACGTCATAGAGCCAGTTGAGGATGCGCTCGTAGTCGGCGGCGCTGACCATCTGATCGTCGGCAATCTCCACCCCACAGCCTACCGGTACCAGCAGAAACAGGTGTAGCGCAATTGCATCCAGGTCTTTGGCCAGCTGCAGCACGCCTTCTAGTTGTTCCTGGTTGTGCTTGGCAACCGTGGTATTGATCTGCACCGGGAGCCCAATGTTCCGCAGCGCACGAAAGCCGCTGACCGCTGCATCAAACGAACCCTGCAAAGCGCGGAAGGCGTCGTGGGTCGGTGCGTCGGCACCGTCAAACGAGATACTCACGCGCTTGACGCCGCTCGCTTTGATGTGTTCCGCATACTCTGGGTCGATGAGGGTGCCGTTGGTCGCCAGCGCAACCGGCAAACCGGCGTCCGTGGCATACCGTGCGATTTCCAGGATGTCAGGCCGCATCAACGGCTCACCGCCTGAAAGCACGAACACCGGTGATCCCACTGCCGCAAGCTGGTCGATCATGTTGAACGCTTCTTCCGTCGAAAGGTCCTGCGGCGTCAGTTGGTCTGCTACCTCGATGCGGCGGCAGTGAATGCACCGCAGGTTGCACCCAGCAGTGGTCTCCCAGAAGACAAGGCGCGGTGGTGGATACGTCATGGCAGGACTCCTTGCGAATCTTAGCAAAACTAAGTAAAACATACTATAGTCCAAGTAGAAACCACAGTATAGATTGATACAAGTGCATATCGTCACCGTGATTTGATGACAATAGTGTCATATTTGTAGGATTTTTTCCTGTAAAAATATAAAAAGTTACTTTTGGTGAATTTTGTTCAGGTTTTCCGGGGCTAGACAGTGATAAAACAAACCGAGCCGAGGTGGATGACTCTATCCGAAGCAGCCGAGTTCCTGGGAGTTCATCCCACCACGCTGCGCCGGTGGGCCGACAGTGGCGATATCCCCTTCAAGCTAACACCTGGGGGACATCGCCGTTTTTTGCGCGCAGAGTTGGTGGCGTATCTGGACCCAGAACAAACACCACCAGAAGTCCAGGACCACACCGGACGTGCCTGGGAAAACCTGGCCCTCGTCGAAACCCGCCAGCGCCTGTTGGAGCATCCAGAACCTCACTGGTTGATGGCTTTTGACCGACACCACCGCGACGAAAAACGCGAATTGGGTCGCCGCTTGATGGGCTTGATCATGCAGCATATTTCTGCGCCGGATCATGATGACCAACTGCTGATAGAGGCCAGGAGCATTGCAGCCCGGTACGCTCAGAACTGTGTCGAAGCTGGTCTTCCTGCGGCGGACGGAATAGAAGCCACCGCTTTCTTTCGAGATACCCTGACCGAAGCCGCGCTCCAGTTGCCGCAGTTGGCTGATCTGGAGGGCGAGGCTCAACTGCGCTTGTTGCGCAAGTTAAACCAGGTCTTTAACGTGGTGCAGGTCAGTTTCGTTGAGTATTACGACGCACTCTCCAACCGCACGGAGAAATGAGGGGTCGCATGTTTTTTTGCCGGAGTGTCAGTCATCACCGTACCCCGCTAGCTATTCGCGAACAGCTTAGCCTGACTTCTGGTCAACAAGCGGATTGGTTGGCGCAGCACAACGGGATCGAAGCCGCCATTGTCTCCACTTGCAACCGGTTGGAACTGTATGCCCATATCCCGACATCCGAGCAGATGGATGAGTTGTGGACCGACCTGTTGCGCCAACGCCACATCGTGCCGGGAGAGATTGCCGCGTATACTGCCGCACTCGCCGGGTTTGATGCAGTGGAACATCTGTTTCGGGTGAGTTGCGGCCTCGAGTCGATGGCGCTGGGCGAGCCGCAGATCGTGGGCCAGGTTGCCAGCGCGCACGAACTGGCACATGACAACCACACGATGGGCACGGCGCTGTCGTTGCTGTTCCGGTCAGCGATTCATGCGGCCAAGCGTGCCAGGACGGAAACAGCGATCGGCAGTGGCTCCGCTTCGGTGAGTTCGCTGGGAATAACGCGCGCAGAAGCTGCTCACGGTTCGCTAACCGAAGCGAATGTCCTGGTCCTGGGTGCGGGTGAAATGGGGGAGACGATTGTCAAAGCGCTTGACCAACGCGGTATTCGAAAGGTGACGGTGTTGAGCCGGACCTATGACCGCGCGCGCCGTTTGGCCACCACGTATCAAGCCAACGCCCGACCGATCACAGAACTCAAGGACGCGCTGACAGAAGCTGATGTGTTGTTCACGACCTCCAGCGCGCCATTTACAATCCTGACCTGCGATGATGTGACCCCGATTATGTTGGCGCGTCCCGACCGCTCGCTGTGTATGATCGATATCGCCGTGCCGCGTGACGTTGACCCGGTAGTCGGCGACATCCCTGGCGTGTACCTGTACGACCTGGACGATCTGCAGCTTGTCATCGAGGACAACCTGGCCGAACGTCGTGCGAATATTCCAGCGGTAGAACGCATCATTGAGGATGAACTGGCTTGCTTCTGGACCGATTACCAGTCCCGCTCGGTGGTGCCCACCATCCGGCTGCTGCGCGAACACGCCGAACAACTCCGCCAGACCGAACTGACCTGGGCCTATAACCGGCTTTCACCCGATAGCGAACACGAGCGCCTGCTGTTCGAGCAGTTCAGCCACCGCTTTATGAACAAGATCCTGCACCATCTCACGCGCAATCTAAAGGAGAAGGCGGGGCAGGCAGACGGCGACATGGTAGTTGCCGTTGCCAAAGATTTATTCGGGTTAGAAGACAACTATCCACAAGCAGCGAAATAATCTAAAACCGCGATGACCTCTTTACGCATCGGAACCCGCCGCAGCCAATTGGCGTTGTGGCAAACTCATCATGTGCGCGAGCTTCTGCAGACAGCGCATCCTGACCTGGCGATAGACCTGGTGCATATGACCACCACCGGGGATCGTATCCTCAATAAACCACTGCCGGAGATTGGCGGAAAGGGGCTGTTCACCCAGGAACTGGAACAGGCGTTGAGCGCGGGCGAGATCGACCTGGCTGTGCACAGCCTGAAAGACCTGCCGACCGATATGCCATCAGAGTTCGCGTTGGGCGCGATCCTGGCGCGTGCCAACTCCTTCGATGCGCTGGTCAGCCGCGCCGGGCATACGCTCGAAATGCTGCCCCAAGGCGCGACGATTGGCACCAGCAGCCTGCGCCGCCGCGCGCAACTGCTCGCCCACCGTCCCGACCTGCACACGGCAACCTTGCGCGGCAACGTCGATACCCGGCTGCGCAAAGCTCACGATCCCGACGGGCCATACGACGCCATTGTGCTGGCCGTCGCCGGGTTGGCGCGTTTGCAGCAAGCCGACGCCATCAGTGAAGTCCTGAGCACGGACGTGATGCTGCCAGCACCAGGGCAAGGTGCGGTGGCGGTGCAATGCCGCGCCGATGATGCCGCCACGCGCGCGTTGTTGGCCGCGCTGGATGATCATGCCACCCGTGTCACGGTCACGGCGGAACGCGCGTTTTTGCAGCGCCTGGAAGCGGGCTGCCGGCTGCCGGTGTCCGCATATGCCACGTTGGACAACGATCTGCTGCATTTGACAGGCCGGGTGAGCAGTCTGGATGGCGTGCGCACGATTACGGTGCACGGTGCGGCGTCCGTGCCCTCAGCGTATGAGCTTGGCGTGCGGTTAGCCGAGGATGCATTGGCACAGGGCGCGGACGTGCTGCTGGCCGAAATACGCGGGGAGCTGCCGACATGACCCAGCATCCCCTGGCGGGCCGGCGGATTGTGATCACCCGTCCCCCGCACAAAGCCGAGTCATTCGCAGCGCAGTTGCGGGCGCTGGGTGCCGAACCGGTCCTGCTGCCCACGATCACCATCCAGCCGCCATCCGATCCGGCCCCGCTGGACCGGGCGCTAACCGACCTCGCACGCTACGACTGGCTGATCATCACCAGCGCCAACACGGTGACGCACCTCTGGCAGCGGCTCGCTGCGCTTGGCTTGAATGCAGCAGAGTTGGACTGGCCCGCTGTGGCCATAATTGGTCCGGCCACCGGCAGAGCACTGGGGCAGCATGGCATCCAGGCCGCGCTTATGCCCGCACAGCACGTGGTCGAAGCCCTGTTCGAAGCGCTCAGCAAACAGGCTGATTTAAGCAGTGCAAATATCCTGCTCCCGCAAGGTGACCTTGCGCGCCCGGTATTGGCCGACCTGCTGCGCGAAGCTGGTGCCCAGGTGGATGCCGTCGTAGCTTATGAGAATGTGCGGCCCGCTGTCGATGTGAAGGAGCTATCAGAGCCGGTTGATGCTATAACCTTTACCAGTTCTTCGACGGTGGAAAACTTCGTGACGCTGTTCGACGATCCGCTGGCGGTGATGGGGCACGCGGTCGTGGCCTGCATTGGCCCGGTGACGGCGGAAGCGGCGCGCGGGCTGGGGCTGTCGGTCCATGTCATGGCGGAGCAGCACACCGTCGATGGCCTGATCGCGGCCTTAAGCCAGGCGTTTGAAAGGAACCCTACTCGATGACGTTTCCCACTGTGCGTTTGCGGCGGCTGCGCACCATGCCGAACCTGCGCGCGATGGTGCGCGAGACCATGCTTTCCCCGGCCAACTTTGTCTATCCCCTGTTTGTGGTGCACGGGCGCGATGTGTTCCAGGAAATTCCCTCCATGCCGGGCGTCTACCACCAGTCCATCGACCGGCTCGGACGCGAGATCGACGAGGTGTCGGAGTTGGGAATTCCGGCGGTGATCCTGTTTGGCATTCCGGCCTACAAGGACCCCATCGGCGAGGAGAATTATGCGTCTGACGGCATCGTACACCAGGCGATCCGCACCATCAAAGACGCCAACCCGAAGCTGCTGGTCATGACCGATGTGTGTCTGTGCGAATACACCGATCACGGGCACTGCGGCATCGTGCGTGAAGGCGAGATTCTCAACGACGAGACGCTCGATATTCTGGGCAAAATCGCGACGTCACATGCCGAGGCCGGGGCCGATGTCGTCGCGCCCAGCGGCATGATGGACGGCATGGTGCGTGCCATCCGCGCCGCCCTGGATCGCGAGGGGCACCAGGGCGTTAGCATCCTGTCGTATGCTGTCAAATATGCCAGCGGGTTCTACGGCCCGTTCCGTGATGCCGCCCAGAGCGCGCCTGCCTTCGGTGATCGCCGCACCCACCAGATGGACCCTGCTAACACCCGCGAGGCGCTGCGCGAAGCGCAACTTGACGTGGATGAAGGGGCCGATATGCTGATGGTCAAGCCTGCGCTGGCCTATCTCGACGTAATCCGGCGCGTGCGGGAGCGTTTCGATCTGCCGCTGGCCGCCTACAACGTCAGCGGCGAATACAGCATGATCAAAGCAGCAGTGGCACGCGGCTGGCTGGACGAGAGAAAAGTAGCCCTGGAGACCCTGACCGCCATCCGCCGCGCCGGGGCCGACGTGATCTTGACGTATCACGCCAAAGACGCCGCGCGCTGGCTGCGCGATGATGGGTAACACAATCACCTGAGATGCATGGTGCGCGGGTTGGAAGATATTGGAGCATTACATGGAAGCCGAAAATACTGGACGCCAGGTGGTGAAATACACCTTTTATTCACTGGACACCGCAGCGTTCCTTCGCCTGCCAGAACACAAGCAGCGCGACGCCAAACTGGACTTTGTCGACACGGTGCGCGGGTTTAATCGCCGGATGCTGCTGCGGTCGTACAGCCTGGTGGGGATGCGCAGCGATGTCGACTTTTTGCTGTGGACCGTTGCGGAGGATGTCGAGGCGTTTCAGCAGCTTGAGACAGCCATCCGCAGCACGGCGCTGGGACCGTTCCTGACGGTCAACCGCTCGTTCCTCTCCGGCACCAAGCGCAGCATGTACGACATCACGCTGCCGGAAGACGAAGAAGAACCGGAAGAACGCATCCGCATCGAACCCAGCGACCAGAAATACCTGTTTGTGTACCCCTTTATCAAGACGCGGGCGTGGTATGCGCTCTCAGCGGAAGAACGCCAGGCGATGATCACCGAGCACATCCGCGTCGGGCGCAAATATCCCAACGTCCGGCTCAACACCACCTATTCGTATGGCATCGACGACCAGGAATTTGTGGTGGCGTTTGAGGGCGATGACCCGCACGAGTTCGTGGACCTGGTCAACGACCTGCGCTTCACCGAAGCCAGCATGTACACGTTGGCCGACACGCCGATGCACATCGCCATTGCCATGAGCCTGCCGCTGGTGATGGATTCGATTGGCGGCGCGCGGGTGAGCGACCTGGTGGACGATGACGTGACCGAGGTTGGCGGCTGGCTGCCGGTGGCGCAGGAAAGCGAACTCCAGCCCGAAACCGCGCTGCGCGTCTACTACGGCACGCAGCAGGTCGCGCTGTTCCGCACCAACGGTCATATCTACGCCCTGAACAACCGCTGCCCCCACGCACGCGGCCCACTGTGTGAAGGCACACTGCACCAGAACGGCACCGGTCCGGCGGTGCGCTGCCCCTGGCACGAAGCTTACTTCAGCCTGGAGAGTGGCGAAGTGTTGTCGGGGCCGTCGCCGCGCGGCGTGGAAACCTACCGGGTCAA
>JAADYV010000213.1 GCA_010092855.1 Chloroflexota bacterium
CGCGCCCGTGACGTACACCAGCCCCAGGTACGCCGGAGCACCGGCAATCCCAGCCAGCAGCGGGTGCACCATCCGCAGCAGGAAAATCACAGCCGCCAGTCCCAACCCGGCCAGCGCCAGCCGCCTCAGATGGTGCGACACACGCGCCCACCATTCTGCCGGAAACGCGAACGACCGCACCACCAGCACCAGGATCACGAGTTCCGCGCACAGAGTCGCAATCGCCGCCCCGGTCACGCCAATGGTGGGCAATAGGATCAGGTTCAGGATCACATTCAGCACCAGGCCCCCGGCCCGGATAACCAGCAGGCGCGTCTGCCGGTTCTGGACCAGCATCGCCTGCGCAAAGACGTTGACCACCATCGTGACCACCGTGTACCAGATCAGGATTTGCAGGATATCGGCGGTGCGTGTGTATTCCGGGCCGAACACCAGCGACGACAGCGGTACAGCCAGCAGGGAAATGTAAATCGCAATCGGCAGGCTGAGCACGAGATTGAAGAATGAAAGTTTCTCGATCATGAACTCGAACATCTCGCGCAGGCCATCGCCGAATGTGCGCGACATCATCGGGAACACGGCCACCAGTACCGTCGTGCTCAGCAGTTCGATCACGCCAAACACCACCACGAACCCCGCCGTAAGCTGGCCGGTGCTCTCTTCGCCGATCAGCGCGGTAGAGAGCAGCTTGTCGGTGTGCTGGTAGGTCAGTGTGAGAAAGGCCGAGAGCGCTAGCGGCGTGCCATTCAGCACCAGCCCGCGCGATACCATACGATCCACCGGGAAGACCGGGCGAATCCCGAACCCGCGCCACGCGATGATCCAGTAGACGCCGGTGCGCAGCAGCCCGGCAGTGATCGTCGCCGCGTACAGCCCCCACAACCCGCCGCCCAACGACAGCAGCAGCGCTGCCAGCCCGATCAAGACCACGACGTGCGCGGTCGAAACAATGGCCGTGATCACCATGCGCTCGATGGCCAGCAGTTGGTTGTGGCACATGTTGCCCAGCGCATCGATCAGCAGGCTGACCGCTGCCAGCGCCAGTAACGTGCGAATCTCGGCGCTGTAACCCAGCAGCAGCGCCGCGATCATCAGGCTGCCATAACCCAGCGTGGCGAAAAACGGTTGCAAGGCCAGCGTGGACGCCAGATACCGCCCGGCATCCTGCGGGCGCTTGGCCACGTCGCGCACCACGATCTGGCCCATACCCAGTTCGGGGATCGTCGCGCCGATGGCCAGCATCGCGCCGATGGTGCCGTAGATGCCGTAGCCTTCCGTACCCAGCCAGCGCGCCAGCACCAGCAGCCAGCCAAACAACAGCCCTTTGGCCGAGATGCTGGCCAGCGTCAGCGCCATAGCGTTGCGAGCTGCGCGCTTGGCGTCGCTGGAGGAAAAGCCTTCGGCGGTTGATTCCTCTGGAGTCGGCGGCGGCAGCGGGCCGTCGAGGGTGGTGTCTAGTTCCATGAAACGATTATTTCCCGGCCAATTCCGTGATGGCCGTATAAGTGGCGTCCATCTGCGCGACGACCTGCGGCCACGTATAGCGTGCGGCGACCAACCCCCGCGCAAGACGCCCCATTCTGGCACGCCGGTCCGCATCCGTCAACAGCGGCACCAGCGCGTCCCGCAAAGCGTCCACCGTGCGCTCCACGACGACGCCCACCCCGGCCTCGACCACTTCCGGGAAGTTGCAGCCCGGCGTCAACAGCACGGGCAGCCCGCACGCCAGCGCTTCGAGCACGGCCATCGAGAAGCCTTCCCCGACGGCGGGCAATGCAAACACGTCCGCCACCGCCAGCGCCGCGAGTTTGTCATCCCCGGTCAGCAACCCGGTGAATACGACTCGCTCGGCCAATTCAAACTCGCGGACCTGCACCTGCAAGGTCGCCAGCATCCCCTCATCCGGCCCCACGATCAACAGGCGAGCATCCGGCGCGTGGCTAACGACCTGCGCAAACGCGGGGATCAGCAGGTGCAGCCCCTTGCGCTGGTGAAGGCGGCCCAGAAACAGCACCACCGGCCCCTCGCCAAGCTGCCACTGCGCACGAAACGGATCGCCGTCCGGCAGCGCCGCGAAGTCGTCCAAATGCACGCCGTTGGGCACCAGGCCGATCTGCTCATCCGCCAGCGGCACCCCGCACCCGGACCAGATCGCGCGGGCGTCGGCGGCTTCGTTGGCCGTCAGCGCGATCACGCCGTCGAAGCGCACCAGCAGCCGTCTGCCAAACACGCGATCCCACACCTGCTTGATCCCGGTGCGCCCGGTGCCATAGGGCAGCGTGCCGTGCGGCGAAACAACCACTGGCACCCCCAACCGTTGCGCCACCGGGGTCACGCGCAGGTTTTCGACGGTGCGCACCTCGTGGCAGTGCACCAGATCGATGTTGTGCTGCTCGATCAGGCGCTGGGCGGCAGTTCCCATACGAATCGGTGTGGACAGGTTCAGCTTGCCGCGCAGCCAGTTATTACGGTTGCGCACGCGCATCACGTGTACGCCGTCGATCAGGTCTGTTTCCGCCGTGATACGTTCAGCAGGACTCAGGGCGTCGGTCGTCAGCACATGGACCGTGTGTCCGGCGGCAGCCTGCGCGCGGGTCAGGTCGGTCACGGCGCGCACCACGCCGCCATATGCCCAGGCCGGGGCGTAGTAGGGGATAATGTGCAGCAGGTTCAAGAGCGTTCGGCTCGCTTCCCGGTTTGATTTTGAACAGCGGGTCGATAGTACACCGTTTGCAGGCCCCCTGCCACACGGTACAATGTCAGGGCAATCGCGGCGAAAA
>JAADYV010000214.1 GCA_010092855.1 Chloroflexota bacterium
ATGGCGAAGCATTCGGCTAACAGGTGGGTGACCTGACGTTTGCTCAAGCGGTAGCGGCCCATCAGTAATCCCACCAAACTGATGACATTTGGACCAAACCAACTGCTCGCCACTTCAGGTAGCAGTTCGCCCCGGTTGCTTTGTCCACAGCACGGACACTCAAGCCGATGAACTTGATGCTCGATCACGATGGGTTTGACGATGGGGAGTTCGGTTACCTGATGCCGATATGGGGCCGGATCGTCGCCTAACAGCAGTGTCCCACATCCGGTACAACTGGTTGGTTTGTGGATGACCACTTCATCCACATCATCGACTAACGTCCGATGATGCCCCCGATGGCCCGGTTGCCCGCCGCGTTTGCGCGGTGGACCAGATGGTTCCTTCGCTGGTTTCTGCTCAGGTCGGTCTTGTGATGGTGGCTGTGAAGAATTCTGCGAGTTGCGATTGACGATTTCCTGCAGTTGTTCCACCGTTTCGCGCAGTTGCTTGACTTCAGCCCGCAATTCCCCGATCCAGTGTTGCACACTAGTCGGCGTTTGTTGCCATTCTTCTGGTGTAATCGTGTCATTTGGTGGGCGCAGCAGGGTTTCATCCATGCGCGCTATTCTACACCATTAAGGCTTCCTTTTTCCACCCCCCTGAACGCATACGATCCTGGTCGGATTCAGCCTCGGATTGGTTGCATTGCTCGCCAGTGATGGTGAAATGAACCCCTTCACACACCTATTTTTCCTGCCCTTGCTCACGACAATCTACGGTCTGACGGGGGCGCTAATAGCGCGCGAGCAGCCGGATAATGCTGTTGGCTGGCTGCTGTTGGTCGTTGGTTTGGGTTCGGCGCTGACACTTGTCAGCGGGGCCTATGCCGAATTTAACCGATTTGTCGCGCAAAGCGAATCGGGTTTCATGCTGGACCTGAGTCTGTGGTTGGATAAATGGATCTGGATATTGCCCTCCGTTCTGCCGCTGACCGGTGTCCTGCTGCTGTTTCCTGATGGGCACTTGCCTTCGCCTCGCTGGCGTTGGCTGGCCTGGATCACGGGCATTGGGATCGTGGGTGTGATAATCGCGTCAGCCTTTTATCCTGAACCACTGCCGGATTATGGTTTGCCGGATCGTAACCCCTACGGCATCCCCGGATCGGAGAATGTGCTTGGCTTTGTATTGAACAGTGCCAGTGGGCTGTTGGTCGCAAGTGTACTTGGTTCGTTCGGGGCGGTGACCTTACGCTTCCGCGCAGCCAGCGGCGTGCAACGCACACAGTTAAAATGGCTGCTGTATGCTGCCGCGTTGGTATTGGTTGCCTTGATCGCCACCACCGTGTTGTGGCAGGTCTATCCAGATAGGCCAATCATGATCGAGTTAGGCATTATAGTCACATCCGGTGGGGTGACGCTTATCATTGTGGCCATTGGGATCGCCATTCTGCGTCACCAGTTATGGGATGTCGATACGCTCATCAGCCGGACGCTGGTGTATGGCCTGCTCACCTTGATCATGATCGGCATGTATGTACTTACCGTTAGTTTCCTGAGTGTACTGTTTGATGGGGATAATCTGTTGTATTCACTGATCGCAACCGGATTGGTCGCGGTATCCTTTCAAGCATTGCGTGACATGCTTCAAGGATGGACCAGCCGCTTGTTGTTTGGACACCGTGATAACGCGTACTTAGTCATGCAACACCTCTCGGCGCAACTTGGCCCCACCACCGCCGTGGATAATGTGCTCCCGGCATCAGTTACCGTGATCGCGGACGCGCTGCGCTTGCCTTACGCGGCGGTGATGCTGCGCTTTAAGGGACGCGACCAACTCGCAGCAGCTTTTCCTGTTTCAGATTCAAAACTACGGCCCTCGAATTCTGAAACCTTCCCATTGGTTTACCAGTCTGAGACGATCGGGCAGTTGGTGTTAGCCCCCCGCAGCAGAGACGAGTCGTTTTAGGTTTATGAGCGCACATTGTTGGATACTATCGCGCGTCAGGTGGCAATTGCTGCGTACAACGTGCGTCTCACTGACGATTTGCAGCGTTCTCGCGAACAGATCGTGACCACGCGTGAAGAGGAACGCCGCCGTCTGCGACGTGACCTGCACGATGGCCTGGGGCCGGTTCTAGCCGCGATGTCATTTCGTCTGGATGCCATTCATAATTTTATTGAGAATGATTCTGATCAGGCACGGAATCTGACTGTTGAACTCAAAGCTCAGGTGCAGTCGTCGTTAGCGGAGATCCGGCGGATTGCATACAACCTGCGCCCGCCTGCACTGGACGAATTGGGGCTTTTGGGTGCGTTACGCGAGCACCTTGCTTCTGCGCAACAACATGATGGAGTATGTTTTTCACTGGAAAGCCCGGAAATGTTGCCACCGCTGCCTGCTGCTGTCGAGGTCGCAGCATATCGCATCGTCACGGAAGCTGTGACTAATGTACAGCGTCACGCAGACGCGAGTGTTTGTACTATAAAACTTGCTCTCGATGTTCACCAAGCTTGTTTGAGCCTCGAGGTCATTGATAACGGACGGGGTATATCATCTCAGCAAGCTGCTGGAGTTGGACTAACGGCTATGCGCGAGCGCGCCGCCGAGCTGGGTGGGCAGTTTTGTATTGAATCACCTGCGGATGGTGGTGCACATATTCAAGCGTGGCTGCCAGTTTTTTCCGATGGGGAGTCATGAGTGATGGAAACAATTCGTGTGCTGATCGCCGA
>JAADYV010000215.1 GCA_010092855.1 Chloroflexota bacterium
CTTCGTCCAGGGCCTTCATCAGGTCCTTGACCGGGTCTTCACGTTCCCCGTCGTCACCGCCGCAAGCGGCCAAAACCAAAGCAGCAGCAAACAGAACGAGTAGGATAAGGGTGACTTTCTTCATGGTTATTACCTCCTGGATGGTTTGTGAGTACAACTCTCACAGGAAATTATCGCTAGTCTACTTGGATTTGCTGCAAAATGCAATATTCTGTTGACAATGATTTTTCGCCTGAGAAGGAAACGAGTCACAAAACGGTCAGCATTAAAAGACTACTTGGCTTTAATCAACCAATAGTTGCAAGATTGGACATGTGATTGTGATGTGGTGAAAAAAGCACTGGAAGCGAACGGTTGTGGAGTTTGGGCAGGGCCAACACTCCTGGTAGCATAATTGCTCCTTAAATACGGGACACCGAACCTACAACCCCGAAAATAGGTACTTCGTCGCGTCTTGCCCGTTCATTTTCCCATCATAATACCCGTTCTGCAGCAAGTCAAGAATTTATCGTTGAGAATTGAGCCAGGGCGGAAACCTTATCTTGTTCTCACGTATTCGGCAAGGTATTGGGCCTCGTGCTGCTGGAGGAACCTTTCGGCCTTTTCGACCAGTTCCCGGTTGCCGACAAAAAACGGAACGCGCTGGTGCAGGCTGTGCGGTTGGATGTCAAGTATATTCCCCGCGCCATCCGAAGCATAGCCCCCGGCCTGTTCTGCAATGAAAGCCAGCGGCTGCGCTTCGTAGGTCAGGCGCAGTTTGCCCTGCGGACGCCGGGTGTCACCAGGGTAGAAAAATACACCGCCACGCAGCAGGTTGCGGTGGAAGTCGGACACCAGGCTGCCGATATACCGCTGGGCCAGCGGTTCGCGGTCCGGTTCGTCAAGCGCTTGGAGCCAGCGGACATAGTGCTGGATGCCGGGCAGCCAGTCGCGCTGGTGCCCCTGGTTGGCGCTGTAGTAGCGGCCAGGGGAGGGGATGGTGATGTCCGGGTGGCTCAGGAAGAATTCGCCGACGCTGGGATCAAGCGTGAAGCCATGCACACCGCGCCCCGTGCTGTAGACCAGCATGGTGCTAGAGCCGTAGACGACATATGCGGCGGCCACCAGCTTGTGGCCGGGCTGCAATACGTCGCTTTCTGTACCGCGGGGTCCTGGCGAGATTTTGCGGTGAATCGCGAATATGGTGCCGATGGAAGCGTTGACATCAATATTCGAAGAGCCATCAAGTGGGTCATAGATCAGCACGTAGTAACCGGGTTTGAAGCGATCCGGAATCTGCAATAGTTCGTCGTGCTCTTCCGACGCCATCACACACACGCGGCCCGTATGATCGTTCATGCGGAAGATGACCTGGTCGGCATAGACATCCAGTTTTTGCTGAACTTCGCCGTGCACGTTTTCGCCGCTGGTGGCTCCCAGGATGCTGACGATTCCAGCGCGAGTGGTTTCGCGCGCGATAAGCTTGGCGGCCAGCGCGAGGTCGTAGAGCAGGTTGGTCAGCCGCCCGGTGGCTCCGGGGTATTGCTCTTGCTGGTTGAGAATGTGTCGTTCGATGGTGATCAGGGGTTGGGAAATGCCGGTCACGCGGGCCTCCTAAAAATAAGTAACGATGACCAGATTGTGCCATGTTCCCCGGCTGGCGGCAATGCCCCCGTACAACGGTGAGCGATCTCTTCCCAAATGCTTCAACAGAAACGGCGTACCGTATAGGGACGATACGCCGTCGTGTTGGCTGATTTCCGGTGCCGAAAGGCGGCTTACAGCTTAGAAGCCTTCGAACAAGGTGCTGACACTGGGTCGATCCGGAACGCGGTCGACCCAGTCATCCCGGCGGTCGATGTCGGCCTCGTTATAAGCGCTTTCCAGCCATTCGCTGAAGGCTTGCTGGCTGCGCTGATCGAGTTCCTGAGCGGTCAACGGGCGGGCATCATCTTTAGCCAACACCTGGATGATGTGGAAGCCGAACTCGGTTTCGATGGGTCCCACGATTTCGCCGGGTGTAGCCCCATTCACGGCGTCCTTAAACTCGGGCACATAGTTCTCCGGGTCTGCCCAGTCCAGTTCACCGCCGTTGGCCCCGCTGCCGGGATCATCGGAGAAGGTGCGTGCGAGCACCGCAAACGACTCACCGTTTTGCAGCGCTGCTATCACCTGGTCAGCGCGCTCGCGGGCAGCATCCTTTTGTTCCTCGGTCGGATCGAGACCTTGCTGGTTCTGCCCTTCTGGGAAAAACGCGATCAGGATGTGGCGGGCGTTCACCTGCGGGATGGCGGTGGGCAGTTCAGCGCGCATATCGGCGATCACGGCGTCTTGCAACGCCTGGGCATAGAACACGTCACGCACCACGTCGCGGTCAATGCCGGCACCGTCAGTGGTTACGTCGTAGTACTCGCCGGCTGCTGCGTCCAGTGTTGCTCGAACAATGGCGGGCTCCGGGGTTGGCGATGGACTGGGGATGGGCGTCAGAGTTGGGGTCGTGGCCAGGGTTGTTTCAGCGTCTTGCGCCTCATCGCCGGACGTTTCATCTTCCGGAGCCGCCTCTACGTCATCTTCTGCTTCGGTTCCTGCTTCGGTCTCGTCGCCTTCGTCATCGTCGTCATCGGATGCTTGAACGTCCGGGTCCGGGTCTTCGCCGTCGGTGTCGTTATCAGCGTCGGCTGGCTGCGGTTCGGCGTCGCCATCGACATCGTCAGCATCATCATCGTCGTCAGATACTTGTTCCCCGGATTCCGGTTCTTCCATGTCAGCGTCTGGTGCGGCATCGTCGAGTGTTTCGTCGTCGGCTTCGGCCTCTTCGCCATCCACAGGGGCGCTGTCCGGCTCTGCACCGTCCACATCCTCATCACCAGCGTCATCATCGCCAAGATCACTGTCGTCGGCTGGCTGCTGCTCAGCATCGCCGTCTGTCACTTCTGCGCCGTCTTCATCCTCAACCACCGCGTCATCCGCTGGTTCGAGAGTTGGCTCGGGCGTGTCTGAGGGGCGAGGTGTAGGCGAAACCAGCGGCGTGGGGGTCAGGGTGGGGGTACTGGTCAGTGTGGTATCCGGGCCAGGAGTTAGCGCAATATCCGGGAAGCCACTGGCCATGAATTCGTCTACCATCTGGTCAACTTCCGCGCTGTCAACTTCGATGCCGCGCCGTTCGGCTTCGTCCTCGATCAAGATTTCACGTTCCATCTGCTCGAGGACCTGGCCGCCAAAAATGGTGGCGCTCTCCAGTTGGGTGATGGCGCTGTTCAGCGACGTCTGCGCCTGTTGGCTATCCCCGCCGAACTGCACCTGTTGGTAATACTGGTTAATGGCTTGCTGGGCATAATTCCAGCGCTGCAAGCGCACACGGTCTTCAAAGTCATTGGTTTTGACGTCGGTGCCATTGACCGTGGTGATCGCCTGGTTGGGCACGATGACTTCCTGTAAGATGATCGCACGTGCCAGAATGACCAGGCTGACGCCGACTGCAATCGCTGTAGCAATCAATGCCCGCCGCTGCCACATGCGTTCTTTTTCGGCGCGAGACATATACTCGTTGCGGCGGCGAACGTCGTCCTGTGTTCTACGATGAGGGCGAGGGCCACCAGTCGTGCTTTTTTTGGCCATAGGTGTAAACACTCCTCCAAAAACGGTTCGTGTATCACTCAAAAGGGGGACAACCGGCTGCCCCCCTGGTAGCATTCATTCGAATCGCGCCGTCCCGCTGCGCTGGACTGGGTAAGCCAGTGCTAGCTGCGGTTGTGCTCGTCCGTGAAGGGCAGCAGCGCCAGGTGCCGGGCACGTTTGATCTGGCGGGCCAGCAAGCGCTGGTTTTTGGCACTGAGGCCGGTTTGCCGCCGCGGGCGAATCTTAGCCCGGTCGGTCATGAAGCGGCGCAAGGTTTCGACATCTTTATAGTCGGGCACCACATTGTTGGCGGCGAAATAATCTTCCTTCCGGCGGCGGCCCTTCTTCCGGCCACCGGGACGACCTCCACGGTCTTGGCGGCCACCGCGGTCTGGACGGCCACCACTGAACCGACCACCGGAACGACCGCCGTCTCCGCCCCGGTCCCGGTTTTGGGACGAACGGCGCTCGCTTGAACCTTGCCGGGACTGTCCCCGGTCGCGTTCTTCACTCACCTGGATTGTTCCTCCTGCTAGGTGTTTGTTGGTTAGATGTTTGGGTTAAAACGGATACTCATCATCCCCAGAAAGGTCTAGCCGGTCATACTCCTGGGTGGCACGACGATCACCAAGCACGATCATCTCGTTGGCGACCAGTTCGGTGCGATAGTGGCGGGTGCCGTTTTCGTCTTCCCAGCCCCGCGGCTGCAGTCGGCCTTCGACATATACCTGCTGCCCCTTACTGAGATGGGTTTTGCAGATTTCGGCCAGGTTGCCCCAGGCAACGACGTTGAACCATTCGGTTTCTTCGCGGCGTTCGCCTTCCGACGATGTCCAGGTGCGGCTGGTAGCCACGCTAAAGGAGGCGACGGGCCGCCCGCTGGGCGTATACCGCAGCTCCGGGTCACGTCCTAAATGACCGATTATCATCACTTTATTCAATCCGCGACCCATAATGTGCCCCGTTTTCTGTGCTGTAAACTACTCTTCTGTCGTGACTTTGGGTGGAACCTCGGCGCTCTCGTCGGCGCTGGCTGCGGACTCGGTAGCCGCTGGACTGGCTGCAACGGTTTCTTCTTCAGCCTCCTCCGATGCCGGGGCTGCCGGTTGTTGCTCTGCCTTTTCTTCAGTTTTTTCCGCGTCCGCGGGTTTTTCTTCGGGCGTTGCTGCGGCTTTTGCCTCGGATGTGTCTTCAGCCGGAGTGGCGGCCTTGGTTTGGGCCTGCTCTTTCTCCTGCGCCTTCTTCGCATCCTCCCCATCTTCGTCCAGGCGGACGACAAGATGGCGGATGACCTGATCGCTCAGGAAGAGTTGGCGTTCCAATTCTTCGATGTTCTGCGGGGCGAAATCCATGTACAGGAAGACGTAATAGCCCTCGCGGAAATCCTGGATTGGATAGGCCAGGCGGCGGCGGCCCCAGTAGTCGATCTTGGTGACGCGACCCTCCAGGTTTTTGATCCACTCTTGGACGGTTCCGATCACGCCATGCGTTTCGTTTTCGGAAACGCTGATGGGGATGATGAAACCCAGCTCGTATTGACGTTGCATATCAGGAAATGTCTCCTTTCCCTGGGATTGCCCATCCACGCCAGCGGGTGCTGTGGGACGAACGGAAAGTTGTCAGGTGCATTGGCTAGGTTGACATAGGTGCACCATGTTCGCAGGTCGTTGCACACGCAGTCTGGCGCATACTGCCCGTTTAGGGTGCAGATGTCACCCCTGCCAAGCGGAGAGAATACTACCGCAGCTCGGTCCGTTTGGCAAGATGGTTTTTGGTGGGGGCATACTGGTTGGTGTGTTGGCCCAGCGGTTTTTACCTTGACAGAAATTGTACTAGACTCAAACGTGCTGCCAGAGACAGTATAAGGAGGAACCGATGCAACGTCTGACGAAACTCATGATGGGCTTGATCATTGGAGTGCTGGTGTTGGGGGTAGGGTGGCCGATTGGAGAGGTGACCACCAGCGAGGCCGCGCAGCTCGCCGACTGGAC
>JAADYV010000216.1 GCA_010092855.1 Chloroflexota bacterium
CCGGCTCAGGTTAGCTGACCCGGTCACCAGGTAGTCTGCGCCGGGGACCAGCCCGGATACCAGCGTGTATTCGACGCCGGGGGATATATCGAATCTGGCCTGTGTGATGTCCCGGTCATCGCCAGGAGCCAGGTCGAACATGATTTGAGTCTCGCCGAAAGCGACGCCGCGCATGTTGTCCGTGAGCAGCAGAATGCCGCGGGTGGGCGGTGGCGCGGACGCATTCTGGGCGGTCAGCAGGGTCATGAACCAGTGGTAAGTGGCCGGGCCGTCGGGCGTTATCTCTAGACGGTAGGGAGCGTATAACTCGCTTTCGAAGTCGTTGCTGGCGGGCACTCCCCAGCTTTTTTCCACCACTTCGCCCGCTACAACATAACCCTCCACGTCCTGGGTGCGGCTGTTGGGCAGCAGGTTTTGCAGATAGAGCACGCTGTCGCCTGCCCGTACCTCAAAAAACGCGCCGGTTGCCTGGGGTGCTGCCGGGAAGTGGAACACGATCAGCGGTGTGTAGCTGGGGTAGGTTGTGATCACGCGGTCGTAGACGATTAACGTGCCGGGGCGCAGATATACCAGCTCGCGGATAACTGTACTCACCTTGGCGCGGTTTTCCGGCGTGGTATACACCGTGCTGTTATAGGCTCCGGTCAGGTCGGCGCGCAGATAGGTGATGCTGCCATTCTCCGCCAGGCGGGTGATCGTGGCGGTATCGAAGACGCGCCAGTTCTCGACCAGGCCCTCGCGGTTCACAGCGGAGGGGCGAGCCGGGCTGGTGGTGCGCTGACCGCAGTCGTTAAGCCACACGTTGCGTTCACTGTTGGGCCGGATGCCGTCGAAATCCTCGATCAGATCGCACACCAGGATCGTGTTGCCCGCGATAGTGCGTGCGTAGTAGTTGGCGTCGTGGTCGGAGGTGCCGCTGCCGCTGTAGACCCCGCTGCGCGCGACCAGGTCAGTGCCATTGTGGAATAGGGTGAAGTTCCCCTGGTCAAAAAACTGGTGAAATGACAGATGATCGCCCGCGTTGAAGCTGACGTAGGTCGCGGTGGGGTCAAGCTGGCCGCTGGCGTCCGCCCAGTTCGAGCGCATAAAAACATGGCCGGTGTCCGACGCAATCCACGTCAGGTCGGTGGGCGGCGTGCCCGGGCTGTTGGGGTCACGCCACAAGAATTCCTCGACAGCTAACCAGCCGGGCATAAAATCCGGCGGCTGGCGCACAAACCAATCCATCCAACTGGCGTGCAGCGACCCGGCGTACACCGTCCGCAGCATCAAGTCCTGGGCGCGGCCATAGGCGGCGGCGGGCTGGTAGCGCTGGGAATCGCCGAAAACGGACGGGTAGTGGTGGATCAGGTTGCCGGTGGGTTGGTTGCCTGTGCGGATCGTGGTCGGATAGTACAGGAACAGGTCGTAGGCCAGGCGGTCGTACCACCAGTCAGTCGCGCCGAAATAATTTTCGCCCCGTGCCGTCCACCAGGCGAGCGCGGTCTGGGTATTGGCCCAGTTGGCCCAGAAGCCATAGACCGGACCTTCGCTCCATGCCCCGCCACTTTGTGCGTCCAGGCCGGGGATGATCGTACTCGTTAGTGCGTCGCGGGCCAGCGCAAGGATGCTGGGGGCATTTTCGTTGTCGCCTAGCCGCGCGAGGCCCACGGCGGTGATCGCCCATAGCCAGCGCGCGCCATAGTTGTCAAACGCCGAAAGCTGCCCGTCCACCCAGACGGCTTCGTCGATATCCAGGTCGGGGTTCAGCAACTGCCGGGTAGCGTCCAGCATGACCGCTTCTAACGCTTCGCGGTCCACCGGGCGCAGTGCATCGTAGAGCCAGTCATAGCCCACCGCCAGCGCCGCCACGTCGTCCAGAAATGTGCCGCTGAATCCGCCCTCGCCCTGCATGACCGGATCGGACTGGATGCGGCTGACCAGCGAGATCATGGCCTGGAGGCCGCGATCCGCATACGTCACGTCGCCGGTAACCAGCCAGGCCAGCGCCAGGGAGCGCACGACTGTGCCGGGCGTCCATGCTGTGTCAGCCTCCGGCTGGTCGGTATTCACGTACCGGGCGAAGGCCTGCCAAGTTGGGCCGTTGTTCTCCATGCGAGGGATGAGCGTCTGGTTGATGTAGCCCTGGGTGATCAGTAGACGGGGGCGCGCACCGGGACTGGCAATGGGTACCGGCACCTCCGCCTGGGCATAAGTGGCGGGGGCCGGTGCGGAATGCAAGGGGGCCAGCAGTGTGAGCAGCAGACAGCAGCAAACCAGCGCGGATAACTTGGGCATCGGTGTGGCTAACGGCATGTGAAGCGTCCTGGTGGGTGGGTTAGAAGGGTAAATCGTCCGGGTCCAGCGTACTGAAACGGGTCATGGGCTCGATGCGCAACCAGGTGCGGCCCACGCGGAACAACTCGCCGGGTTGGATTTCGGACCGCCCGGTGATCTTTTCGTCCCCAATGAAGGTCCCGTTAGTGCTGCCGTTATCTTCCAGCCAGAACTGCTCACCGTCATACAATAACATAGCGTGGTCACGCGAGACTTGGCTGTCGTAGGACAGGCTCACATCACAGCCCTCGCGCCGCCCAATTGTAATCTCAGTTGGCTCGTCCGAATCGAGCAGTGTCTCAAAGGACAACAGCGCGCCGTCCTGGGGCCCGCTCATCATGGCCAATACGATTTCATCCGCCAAGGCTTACTACTCCTCATCCTCTTCATCCGGGTTAGCCAGCTTGCGGCGCGCCTCAGTGCGTTTGTTGCGCGCGGGCTGGTGATTGGGGTCGAGTTCCAGCGTGCGGTTGAAGACATGCACCGCTTCTTCCCACTCGCCTAGTTGCATCAGGGCCTCGCCCCGGTTATACCAGAACCAGATGTCGCGTGGCGACACGCGGGTGGCTTCCACATAACATTCCAACGCTTCATGCCAGCGCCCCAACACGGCCAGGGCCAGCCCTTTGCCATTCCACGCCCAGCCATACTGCGGCGCAAGCTCCAGTGCGTGGTCGTAGGCGGCAAGCGACTCCTCGTGGCGATTGATGCGGCGCAGCACCTGTCCCCGGCGTGCCCAGGCGGATTCGCTCTCCGGGTCGAGTTTGAGCGCCTCGTCGACGGCGTCCAGGGCCAGTTCGTGCCGTCCCAATCCCAGCAGTGGCTCGACCTGGTTGACCCAGTACCAGACGCTGGTCGGGTCTTCCTGAGAAGCGCGCTCATAGCTTAACAGCGCTTCTTCGCGCCGGGCCATCGCTTCCAGCGCCAGTCCGCGCCCATTCCACGCCCAGGCGTAGTGCGGTTCTAATTTCAGCGCCTGGTCATAGGCGGTGACGCTTTCCTTATAACGTCCCAACCGCCGCAGCGCCTGGCCGCGTTTGGCCCAGCTTTCGGCATGATCCCGGTTGAGCCGCAGCGAACGCTCCAGGGGGATAAGTGCGTCCTCATAGCGGTGCATGATAATCAGTTCGTCGGCCTGGTTATACCAGAACCATACATCTTCCGGTTGCAATGTGGCGGCCCGTTGGAAACAGGCCAGCGCTTCGTCGTGGCGGCCCAGCGCGCTAAGCGCCAGCCCGCGCCCGTTCCAGGCCCAGGCATAATCCGGCGACAGCTCGACCGCGCGGCTGTAGGCGGCCAGCGCTTCCTCATGCCGTTGCATCCGGCGCAGCGCCTGCCCTTGTTTGGCCCAGGCGCGGACATAGCGCGGGTCTACCTCCAGCGCGCGTTGAAGTGCCTCCAGGGCGTCGTCGTGCTGCTTGAGGAAGACCAGCGTGTCGCCTTGATTGTACCAATACAACGGGTTGCCCGGTTCGGCCAGTGCCGCGCGTCCATAGGCTTCCACCGCTTCCCCATACCGGCCCAGAATTTCGAGCGTGACCCCGCGCTCGTTCCAGGCCCAGGCATAGTTAGGGTCGATCTTGACCGCACGCGCCAGGTAAGACAACGCTTTGTCTGGCTGGTCGAGCTGCCGGTAGGTGTTGCCCAACCGTGCCCAGCTTCGTGCATGTTCCGGATTGACCTGAATGGCTTTTTCTAACAGCGGGATCGCGTCTGCATACTGCTCGCGCAATACCTGCAGATTGCCCTGGTTATACCAGTGCCAGACGTCTTCTGGCGCAAGGTCAGACGACCGGCTGTACATCTCCAGCGCCTCGTCATAGCGCGCCAACCGTTCGAGCACAATGCCCTGGCCGTTGATGGCCCAGGCGTAATCGGGCTTCAGGTTGAGCGCTTGCTCGTAGGCCTTGAGCGCCTGTTCGTAGCGTTCCAGGTAGCGGTAGATTTGCCCCAACTTAGCCCAGGAATAGGCGTGTCCGGGGGCCACGCGCGTGGCCTGCTGAGCGGGACCCAGCGCCTGCTGGTAGCGTCCCATCTCGACCAGCATTTCCGCCTGGTTGTACCAGTGCCAGACCTCGCCCGGTTGATGGCGTGCCGCCTGCTCGAAGGCTTCAAGCGCCTGCTCTAACCGCCCCATTGCCTTCAGTGCCAGTCCCTTGCCGTTCCAGGCCCAGGCATAAGGCGGGTTGAGTTCCAGGGCGCGGTTATAGGCGTTGAGCGCTTCAGGATAGCGTTCCAGGGCGCGCAGCACCTGGCCGCGCTTGGCCCAGCTTTCGGCGTGGTGTGGGTCAATCGATAGCGTGCGTTCCAACACGCGCATGGCGCCTTCATAATCGCGCAGGCTGTGCAGTGCTTCGGCCTGGTTATACCATGCCCACACGTTGCCTGGTTGGAGTTCGGTGGCGGTCTGGTGCGCAGCCAGTGCACGCTCAATCTGCCCCAACCGTTCGAGTACCTGCCCTTTGCCGGTCCAGGCCCAGGCAAACCACGAATTTAATTCCAGGGCGCGGTCATAACTGGCCAGCGCCTCCTCATAGCGCATCAGCAGGCGCAGCGTGCGGCCTTTGCGCGCCCAGGCCCAGGCGGACTGCGGTTCGATCTCCAGCGCGCGATCATAGGCGAGCAGCGCTTCGTCGGCATAGTCCAACTCGGTCAGGCTGTAGCCCTTGTCCATCAACTCGCGGACTTCCAGCGCCGGGCCGCTGAGTTCCATTTCCGGCGGTTCACCTGTCAGCGCTTCGTACTTGGCGGCCAGCACATCGACCAGTTCGCCCCAGCTCTGAGGGCGGTCATCGGGCGATTTTTCCAGGCAGGCCAGCGTCAGCTCGCGGACATCATCTGGAGGGGCAGGCGACGTGTCCGGGAAGACCGGGGCCTCATTCAGATGCGCCTGCACCCATTCCGGGAAGCGTTTGGCATCGAACAATGTTTGCCCCGTGAGCATTTCGAACAACACGCAGCCGAACGCATAGATGTCTGAGCGCGTGTCGACTGTTTCGGCCCGGCACTGTTCCGGTGACAGATAAGGCGCAGTGCCGACCACTGCCCCGGCGCGCGTAAGCTGCACGGCATCATTGTTCAGGCTGTCGGCGGAGGGAATGTCGTCCAGGTCCAGCGAGCGAACCAGTCCAAAATCGGTCACTTTGGCGATGCCGTCATGCCGCACCAGGATGTTGGCCGGTTTCAGGTCGCGGTGCACCAGGCCGGGCACCAATCGCACGGCGTGCTGCATACCCAGCGCAATGTGCAGCCCAAATTCAACAGCAGTAGGCAGGTCAATGCGGTTGTGTCGAATCCAGCTGCGCAGGTCCGGGCCTAACCCTTCCGGGCCGGAAATGTGTTCCAGGATAATGTGCGGACGACCATCGAATTTTTGCACGCGCCGCGCCGTAACGATGTGGCGGTGCTTTTCCATGCGAATCCAGGTCAGCGCCTCTTGCGTAAAGCGTGCTACGGCGTTTTCGTTGGTCAGAAACCGGCTTTGAAAGGTTTTGAGCGCCACCGACTTTCGATCATCGTGATCGTAACACAGGTACACGATCCCCATGCCGCCGCGCAGCACTTGCGCCACCTCGTAACGCCCATCGATCCGGCTGCCGTAGTGGAAGTCGTCCTCATCACGGCGAACAAGGTAGGATGCAGCGCTGCCGTCGGCCACCGACGAGCGCGGGTCTGCGGTGCGAGGTTGGGGTCGGGCGTCGAGTTCGGTAACGTCGATCTCCGAGAATAGGATCTTTGAATTGTCGGAGCGCGTTTCGCTGAGGATCGAGCGGTCCTCAACCGAGCGCTCTTCTGCCGAGAGCAAGGCGGATTCGATGTCCGTGCCTTCGGCGTGGTTGGTTGGCACATCGTCCGGGTAGATCGCCGTGTCCCCGTCGGGTTCCGGCGCGGACGTGAGGTTGGGCAGCGGGGTGGAATCATTGGCTTCGGGCGGTGCCACATACCACAGCGCCAGGAGCTGCGCATCGTCGCTCAAACTGGCTTCGGGATCATTCTGCTCAATTTCGGCCACTGCCCACAATGCGGCGGCGATGTTGCGGCGGGTGGGCAAAGTGCGCGCCACCTTTACGACCCAGGTCACGAAATCCTCGGTGGCGGTTTGGGCCAGTTGGTGATCCTTACTGTCGGCGGAGCACAGGTCAGCGGCCCGCCGATAGGCGTGCAGGGTCTTGCCTACATAAAACACCCGCAGCCGCCCCTGTTCCTCCTGCAATGACAGTTGGGCACACAGATCGCCCAGTGCGAAGTAGTCGTAGGCGTGGGGCGGGTCCCGGCGCAGCGCCAGCTTCCCCAGCCGCCGGACTTCCTCGTTGGGGTCGGAGGCAAAGGCATCGGTCTGATCGGCTTTGCGCCGCCGCGAAAGCAGCTTGCGTTCCTGCTCCGGGGGCAGCGCCAGGGCGGGAATTCCGGTGTGAGGCACAGGTGGCAGTTCGTGATCGGACATGGCTCTCAGGTTTGGTTGAGCTAGCGATAGACGTATGGGCAAAAAACGCTGTGTACGGCGGACCTATTCTGTGCTGGCGGCCTGCGACGTATCGGTGTCGCCCTCGGCGTCAGATGGTGGATTTTCCCCTTCTTCGTATTCTGGTGCCGCGGTGTCGGGCACCGCTTGCGCCACCATCTGCTTGTGCAGTTCGAGGCTGCTACCTGCTCCGCTTTCAGCCGTGTCTTCAGCCACGCGCACCAGGATCGTATCCCCGGCGGAGAACTGCTCCTCCAGAATGGCGGTGCTGAGCGGGCGTGTAAGCAGGCGCTCGATGGCGCGGCGCAGCGGACGCGCCCCATACGCCGGATCATACCCTTCGCGCAGCAGCAGTTCGCGCGCATCGTCGTCAAGCTCTAGCGTCAGGTTTTGCTCGCCCAGCCGCTCGACTACTTCGGTGATCTGCAAATCCAGGATGTCGTTGAGCGCATCCGGGCCAAGCGGGTGGAAAACCACGACTTCGTCCAGCCGGTTCAGGAATTCGGGCCGGAAGTGCTTCTTCAGGTGGAAGCCGTAATCGGGCAGTTGGTCCGGGGTAGCCATAAAACCCAGCCCCTTGCCGACATCCCCGGTGCCGATGTTGCTGGTCATGATCCAGACGGCGTGGCGTCCGTCTATTGTGCCGCCCTGGGAATCGGTCAGGCGGCCCTCGTCAAACACCTGTAAGAAGATGTCGAATACTTCCGGTGCGGCCTTTTCTACCTCGTCCAGCAGCACGACGCTGTAGGGTGTGCGGCGCAGCGCTTCGGTGAGCTGGCCGCCCTGTTCCGTGCCTTTATAGCCAGGGGGCGCGCCGATCAGCCGTGCAACGGTGTGCTCGTCGTGGAATTCGGACATATCCAGCCGGATCATGGCATTTTCATCACTGAACAGGAATTCGGCCAGCGTCTTGGCCAGTTCCGTTTTGCCCACGCCACTCGGCCCCAGGAACAGGAAGACGCCCACCGGACGCCGAGGATCGCCCAGTCCGGCGCGGTTGGTTTTGATGGCGTCAGAAACAATACTGAGCGCGTGATCTTGCCCGATTACACGCCGCCGCAGCGCATCAGCCATATGCGCGAAGCGCTGTCGTTCGTTGGCGGTCAGTTCGCTGACGGGAATGCCGGTCCATTCGCTGAGCACTTCGGTTACCGTATGGGCGCTGACTTCCAGCGAGATTTCGCCTTCTTCGGCGTCGGGCGCGTTGGTCTGGATCACGACACGGGCGCAGGCTTCGTCCAGCAGGTCGAGCGCTTTGTCTGGCAGCCGGCGGTCGCGCATATACCGGTCCGACAACCGAACGGCGGATTCGCGCGCTTCCGGCAGAATCTTGACTTTGTGATGTTCCTCGTAACGCTGGTAGACATGCTCGACCACTACCAGCGATTCGTTGACGTCTTGCTCGCGGATGTCAATCGTGCGGAAGCGGCGATCCAGTGCCGGGTCGCGCGCGATGGCCTTGCGATACTCCTCGAAGGTGGTCGCGCCAATGCACGTAATTTCGCCGCGTGCCAGGGCGGGCTTGAGGATATTGGCGGCGTCCAGGTTGCTGTCGATGGTGTCACCAGCGCCGACGATAGTGTGGATTTCGTCGATGAACAGGATCACTTCCGGGGCGTTTTTGACCTCGTCCACGATCCCGACAATGCGTTCTTCGAACTGTCCGCGCAGGCTGGTGCCCGCCACCAGCATCCCAATCTCCAGCCCGACGATGCGCTTGCCTAGCAGAAACTTGGGGGCGGTGCCGTGCGCGATATTGTACGCCAGCCCTTCGATCACGGCGGTTTTGCCTACGCCCGAATCGCCGAGCAGCAGAGGATTGTTCTTTTTGTTGCGTGTCAGCGTGCGCGCCACCATGCGCACTTCCGGTTCGCGCCCGATGACAGGGCCGATCTTGCCTTCGTGTGCCTGTTCGGTCAGATCGCGCCCGTACTTGTCCAGCAGCGGGGTGGGCATCCGGCGCGTATTCTCGTCCAGATCATCTTCGTCCAGCAGGTCTGGCGAGGAGTTTAATTCATTGAACAGGAATTCGTCGAATTCGTCGCTGTCGCTGCCCTCGATTTCGTCCAACAAGCGCTCAATCCAGTGTACGATGTCGATACCGTGTTTCAGTAGTTCGCGCACGGCGACGCCTTCGCCTTCTTGCAGCAGCGCCAACAGCAGTTGTTCTTCCGTCACAAAGCGGTCCCCTGCGTCGTCGGCCAGGTACACAGCCATCGCCAGCACGCGGTGCGAGCGTGGCGTGAGCGGCGGCCAGTCGCTGACCTCGTCGTCACCGCTGCCGACTTCGCGCCGAATCTGGTTGCGAATCTCGCGTGGCTCGATCCCGGCTTCCAGCAGCATTCGTGAGGCCGGATTGCTGGACGGTTGGGTCAAGGAGTTGAACAGGTGCTCGGTGCCCAGGTAGTTGTGATGCAGCCGTTTGGCTTCTTCAATGGCACCTTGCAACAGCGGGCCACACCGTTTGCGGATTTCTTGTTCGCTGATGTCTAGAGGCGACTGTGGCATACTCAACACTCTTTCGGACCAATATACGAATTCGAGCGGTTCCAGTATACCAAGTCTGCGGGGTTATAGCATCACCTTGCCCCCATCAACATTGATCGCCTGGCCCGTCAGGTAAGCCGCCGCATCCGAGCACAGGTACAACACCAGCCCGCTGATGTCGTCCGGTTGGCCCAAACGCCCCTGGGGAATGTCGGCCAGCCACTTTTCGATCTGATCCTGGTTGCTGCGCGATTCGGCGGTCATTTCGGTTTCGATCACGCCCGGACATATGGCATTGACACGGATGTTGTAAGCGGCGAATTCGCGTGCGCATTCCCGCGTGAAGCCGATCAGCCCGGCTTTGCTGGCCACGTAACTGGCGCGGTCGGGCAGCGGGATGTTGTGCCCGGCGATGGACGCAATGTTGACGATGACGCCGCCGCCTTGTGCGCGCATGATTGGCCCGGTAGCTTGGCTGGTAAAAAACGCTGCGCTCAGGTTGACGTCCAGCGTGCGCTGCCACTCGTCCACCGGCGTGGTTAGTACATTTGTTTTATACTCGATTCCGGCGTTGTTAACCAGAATGTCGATCCTGCCCAATTCTGCCGTGATTTGCTCGACCAGGCTTTGGACGGCGTCCAGGTTGCCCACATCGGCGACATAGGCACGGGTGCGTTCGCCCAACTCTTCGACCGTCTGGTGGGCGCTGTCGGGGTTGATGTCGTTGACGGCTACCTTTGCCCCAGACTCGCACAGCGCGCGCGCGATAGCCTTGCCGATGCCGCGCCCGGCTCCCGTGACTAGGGCCACCCGGCCCGCAAGATTGACGGTAAGCATACGCTTCCTCGTTCGTGTGTTCTGGTTAGATCGGACAACAACAAACTACCGGCGTCGCGACGCCGGTAGCCAGACTATAACACGTTTGCAGGCGATTCGGGGCTAGGTAGGGTTGACGTTTTCGCCTGAAATCAACCTGCTGTTGAGCACAAATGTCAACACGGCCTAATTGCGCGGCAGGTAGAACGCGCACTCACCCGCCTCGATTTCGCAGCTAGCCAGCAGGGTATCGTCCCGCCACACTTCAATGTCCGTATTGGTCCGGCCTGGGGCTTCTGGTACCCAAAAATGAAAACGTGGCAGCGTCGTCTGGAACGTGCCCAGGTGACGCGGACAGCGCGAATCGGTGGCGGCAGGTTCCCGGTCGCCAGCGGTCGTCACGACGCGGTAGCACCCGCGTGCTCCCATGCTGCGGGTGGGTTCCAGCGCCGGAGGGCTATCCAACTCATCCCACTGTGTGGCCGCGAATTCGCGTCGTTCACCGTTGTACATCACCCGCCTGAACACAAGTTGGTTGACGTTTAACGTGGTGCCCGACACATTCGTCAGGTAAAACTCGTTCTCATCATAGTACATGATCACGTTGGGCGGAGTAGTCGCGGTTGGCGTCAGTGTTGGCGTGGTGTTGGCGGCACCGGATGCGGTTTCGCCGTTTGCAGCACCACTTGTTGCGGCTTCTACCGGCTCATTGGCAAGCGCCAACTCGGTGCCGTCGCCAATATACAGCAGGCATTCACCTGCGCTGATCAGGCAATCGACGGGTGACACACTGCCATCCGCCAGGTGTACGGTAAAGGTCGCTGCTGGGTCGCCCGAAATCCAGAAAGAGAGAAAGTCCAGCCCGGTTGCATAATAGCCAATTTTGCGCGGGCACTCGGCGTCGGTTGGTTCGGTCCAGGCTAAGTCGCTGCGATAAATCCAGTAGCAGCCGTCACTGAGCAAGCTGGTGGTGGGTTCCTCAGCGTCCGGTCTATTCCAGTCGTCGGCGGCGAATTCGCGAACCCCACCATCCACATCCTGCCGGAATTCCAACTGGCTGATATCCAACGCACGGTCCGAGACATTGACCAGCATAAACTTCGTCTCATCGTACAGCAAGCGCACGTCGGCGGGTAGAATTTCCTCCGGTTCGGCAGTTGGCTCAGGAGTCGCCGGTACGGGCGTGGGCGTGATGGGCGTGGGGCTAGGTGTCTCCGGTGTGTCCGTCGGGGTGATCGGCGTAGCGGAGGGTGTGACCGGTGTGGCCGAGGGTGTGATCGGCGTTGGGCTGGGCGTTTCGGGTGTGGCGCTCGGCGTTTCCGGCGTTTCTGTTGGCGTAACGGGTATTGGGCTGGGCGTTTCCGGGGTAGCGGTCGGCGTGACTGGCGTATTGGTCGGCGTGGCCTCAACCTGTGCAGCGGCGACTGCGGTGCTTTCGGTGTCATTCACATCGGAGTCGTCATCGCCTGCTGCATCATCGTCTGCATCACTGTCGTCCGGCTGGCTGGCAAGGCTGTCATCCTCAACTGGGGGCAGGTAGACGTCGCATTCTCCTTCATTGTCGGATGGAATGTCACACGTTGCCAGCAGTTCGCCGGTAGACCTGGACTTGATCGTGAACGCTGTGCCCGACTCCTGCGCGATCCAGAAATGATTGTAGTTGAGCGTAAGCCATCCCCAACGCACTGAGCAATCTTCCGGATCAGGGTTCGGCTGTTGTTCGGTGGTCAACTGGTAACAGCCTGTGCCGAGTGGTTCAGCGCCCTCGTTGGCCCACATGTAACCAAAGAATCGAAGCGTGGTATCACCTGTCTCCTGCTCAAACGTCAAATCGCTGGTGTCCAGAATGTCGCTGGATTCGTTGATGATGAGCAGTTCGGTGTCGTCAAACACAATCCGGGCATTGGGTTCTGGGCCGGACTGCGAGTTGTCATCGTCATCATCCGCGTCCCCGTCGCCGTTACCTGGATCATCGTCCGTTGCATTCCCGTCATCAGTATCATCATCGTCCGCATCAGCAGGCGTGTCATCATCCCCATCGTCCGGTGGAACCGGCTGTCCGGTGGAATCGTCATCGTCATCAGGCGTGACCGGTTGGCCTGGGGTATCGGTATCATCATCATTCGCGGTGGTTTCACCATTGTTGGTGTCATCATCGTCCGCGGTGGCACCCGTGTCCCCGTTGGCTTCCGCGTCATCATCGTCTGTGTCACTGTCGTCTGCGTCGCCATCGTCCGCATCGGCAGGCACGGCATCACCAGATGCAGCTGGCGGCTGCCCAAGAAATGCCTGGATATCACTGACCATGTCCGGCGGATTAGCGCTGTCGTCTGTGCCGCCGGTGCTGCCACTGTCCCCGGCGTCATCATCCCCTGCCATGCCAACCGCTGTGCCGTCATCGGTTTCGTCAGTCACGTTGGCGCTGGTGTCGTCGTTAGCGCTGCCTTCGTCGTCCCCTCCCAGCAAGCCGGACCCAAAGATCGCGCCACCCGCCACAATCGCTAGCACCAGGATCACGGGTAGTAGCACGCTCAGCCGTGACCGGCGCTTTTTGGGTGCTGCGGCAGCGACAGGTGCGTCACCATCCGCTGAGGACGTATCGGTGACCGGTGGCAAACCGGCGAAGGGAGCAGCACTCGAACTATCGGCGGGTTTGCTGTCGCTGGCCTCTTCGATGCTGGGTTTGTCCGGCAGCGTGATACCGCTCGCATCTTCCCCCACCAGGCCGATCTCGCTGGGGTCCTGGTACGCATCCAGAATGTTGCTGAGCGTGGCATCATCAATCTGCAGACTGTCTTCGTCAAGATTGGCGTGGGCGACTTCTTCTTTGCGCGCCTTGCGCCGTGCGAAGCGGGCCGCCAGCCCACCCTCTTTGGATTCGGGAGCAGCGGGCGCTTGTTGGGCGGGTTGGGAAGGCGTCGCTGGCTGTGAGGTACTCTCGGCGGGCGGTGTGATCTTTGAATCCAGCATGGCCACGACGGGTGCGCCGGTGTCTCCGCGTACGGGTTTGTGCTCCGCGAAGGCTTTGGCCAGGTCATCGACCAGCTCTTTGCCGGTTTTGTGACGGCGTTCCGGGTCTTTGTCGAGCACCTTCAGGATTACAGCTTCGGCAGCCGAGGGCAGTTCGGGGTTGTACATCGTAGGCGGCGGCGGGACTTCGTTGAGATGTTTGAGCGCGACACTCATCACCGACGGATCGTCGAAGGGTACTTTGCCCGCCAGCATCTCGTACAGCACAATGCCCAGCGAATACAGGTCGCTCTGGGGCACGGATTTGGCCGACGACACCGCCTGTTCCGGCGCGATATAGTGCGCGCTGCCGAAGGTGTCGCCGGTTGTGCCTTCATGCACGCTCAGCGCCAGGCCAAAATCCATCAAGATCGCGCGCCCGGTTTTTTTGGCCAGCATGATGTTGGAGGGCTTGATGTCGCGGTGGATCACGCCTTGTTCGTGGGCATAGTCCAGCGCGGTGGCCACATCGCGCGCAATTCGTAGTACTTCGTCCACTGGCATCCGCTGGTTTTTCTCGGAATAGCTTTTCAGCAACACGCGCAAGTCTTTGCCCTCCAAAAAGACCTGCGCCATGTAGTAAATGCCCTCGGTGCGGCCAAACTGGTAGACGCCGACAATGTTCGGGTGCTGAAGCCGGGCGATAGCGCGGGCTTCGCTCTGGAAGCGCCGCGTATATTCTTCTTCGGTGGTGGTGGCGAAATCACCGCTGATCACCTTGACAGCGGCATAGCGCTGCAAGTTCTCATCAAAGCCGAGGTATACCCGCGACATCCCACCCCGGCCCAACAATTTTTGGA
This sequence comes from Chloroflexota bacterium, assembly GCA_010092855.1. Taxonomy (GTDB): domain Bacteria; phylum Chloroflexota; class Anaerolineae; order Aggregatilineales; family Aggregatilineaceae; genus TC-15. Next base: position 13,891 of record JAADYV010000216.1, read on the forward strand.
TGGTGTAATCGCCTAATTGTTTCCCGATAAACGGGTCTGGAGAAGACATAGGGCATTCTCAATCTTATGTTAAGGAACCGCCGCATGGTTTTCTTTTAGTATACCGCAGTCCTGGAGATCAGATGAAATATTTTGGGCCTGAATGCGCAAATATCTAGGAAGATGTGAGTGTTGTCATGAAGGCGCGCAAAGCATCCGTTGTTGCATCCGGCTGTTCGAGCATGGGCATGTGACCCGCGTGTTCAATGGGGACGAACATGGCATTGGGCATGGTGGCCGCCATACGTTGCGACACATCTGGGTCCACAATCTGGTCCTGTGCTCCGGCGATCACCAGGGCTGGGATGGTGGTCGCTTGCAGTGTGGCGACCGAATCCGGTCGGGCGGCCATGCCGCGTTGTGCGCCTGCGATGCCCTGCGGCGCAGTGCGGGCCATCAAGCGACTCAGCGTCACCGCCGTCTCGGATTCCAGGTCAAACTCCGGCGCAAACAAAATCGGCAGCATCGCATCTGCCACCGCCTGTGAGCCGTTGGCCAGTGCACTATTAGCGGCGGCCATCCGGTCGGCGCGTTTTTCGTCGCTGTCGGCGTGCGGATGCGTGGCGACCAGGCCAATGCCCCGGAAACGCTCTGGGAACAGGCGCAGCGCGGCCATTGCCACATAGCCGCCCATGCTTTGCGCCACCCACACGGCCTGTTCGATACCGAGATCATCCAACAAGGCCGCGATCTCACGCGCCAGCAGGTCCATATGATACACACCTTCCGGGGCGGGACTCTGCCCATGCCCGCGCAGGTCGGGCGTGATCACGCGGTAAGAATCGCTTAGTGCTTCGGCCTGCGCATTCCAGATCGTGTGGGCCAACGGAAAGCCGTGAATCAGCACAATGGGCATCCCCTGCCCCAGTTCCGCATAGTGCAATTTGACCGTGTCAATCATGATTCCTCCCTCGTGTCGTTTGCGTTTTGCATGACGGATTCGAGATAGGCGACCAGCATGTGTTTGAATTCGGCGCTGATCAGGTTCTGCTCGGTTGCATTGGCGTTGGAGTGCAGCAGGCCCATCAACGCTTTCATGGCGGCCTTGACCACCTGAGCCACGACCTGTGCGCGCTGGTCGGGCAGATGCGGCACCCGCAACTGGATCATGTGGGCAATCTGCGCGACAGAGTCCGCGTCCGCCTGGGCATAAGCAGCGGCCATTTCCGGCGAGATATCACTGCCCAGGTAAATGTGCAGAATGGCCGGGTTGTCCTGGTAAAACGCCACCATCGGGTCCAGGTAACGGTCCACCAGTTCCGGCAGCGACACGCCGGCAATCACGTCCGGTTGCAGAAGCTCGGCGGCGACCTGGCGGCGGTGCTCGATGTAACGTTCGGTGATGGCGTGCAGAATGGCGTCCTTGTTGGAGAAATACTGGTACAGTGAGCCGATGGATATCCGGGCACGTTCCGCGATAGCGTTGGTCGTCACCGCGTCGTAACCAATGTCGGCGATCAGGTCGGCAGCTGCTGCCAGGATCAGGTCGATGCGCTGCTGGCTGCGGGCCTGTTTGGGCACCCGGCGCATGGATTTTTCGTCAGACACGCGACTCTCTCCACGAAGTTATTGCAAATGTGAGCGATAGCTCATATAATGGATTGTAATGTGAGTATATGCTCATGTTCTAGGTGCGCACCTGGCCCAATCATACCACGAGAACAGTCTGATTCGGTAACACGAGTCCGGTTTTACCGGGCAGCTTTCAGGAGGACCTCACCATGCAGGCATTTGTAACGGGCAGCACCGGGCTGCTGGGCAGCAATCTCGTCCGGTTGCTGCTGGACCAGGGATATGACGTAAAAGCGCTGGCACGATCCGGCGAAAAAGCCGAGCGGTTGCTGGGCGACACCCGCGCGCAGATCGTGGTCGGCGATATGCTCGACGTGGACGGGTTTGCGGGGGAACTGGCGGGTTGTGACGTGCTGTTCCATACCGCCGCTTACTTCCGCGAGTACTATCAACGCGGCGATCACTGGCCGATGCTGGATGCAGTGAACATCAAGGGCACCATCCGGCTGTTGGAAGCCGCCGAACGGCATGGCGTGGCGAAGGCCATTCATACCAGCAGCGCCTCGGTGATCGCCAGAGGAAGCAACGGCACCCCCAGCGATGAATCGTCGCCCTACAGCCACCTGAGCGAAGTCAGTCTCTATGCTAAAAGCAAGAAGCTGGCGGAACAGGCGATTTTCGAGTTCTTGAAGACGCACGATCTGCCGGTGGTGCTGGTGCTGCCCGGCTGGATATTGGGACCGAGTGATGCCGCGCCAACTACCAGCGGGCAGATGGTGCTGGATTACCTGGCGGGCAAGCTGCGTATTGTGCCGCCAGGCGGGCTGCGTCCCACCGATGCGCGCGACGTGGCCCAGGCCATGATCAACGCGGTCGAACACGGCCAGAGCGGTGAACGATACATTGTCTCTGGGGACCTGATCGCGCTGAACGACGTGTTCCAGGTGCTCGAAAAGGTAACCGGCATTCCGGCTCCGACGCGCAAAATCCCCTTCCGGGTGCTGCTGGTCATCGCGTGGGTGGCGCAAAACGCCGCACGGTTTACGGGCCGCCAGCCGCTGACCACCGTCAACGCGGTGCGCACCATCTATCACCAGCATCCGGTGTCGTCCCGGCGTGCCGAACGGGAATTGAGCCTGACGCTGCGTCCGCTGGCGGACACGCTGCGCGATGAGGTCAATTGGTTCCGCGCGCACGGCTATCTGGCGAACTAGCGCAACTGGAGGCGTGAACATGAATCGCAGGACAATCTTCCGGGCGTATGGGGCAGTCTTGGCCGCGCTGCTGCTGTTCTGGTGGCCGCTATCGCACTGGTTTTTCTCGGACTGGTATCACGACCTGTTGGGCTTCGACAGCTACGAAGATTCGTTCTCCAAGATGATCGGCACGCTGGGGCTGCTGCCGGTGGCCGGGCTGGTCATCCTGGCGCGGCATCCCGAACGCTACCGCGAGCTGTTTCTGGCGCTGCTGGGTTTTATGGTATGCCTGGCGGCGACGTATGTGTACCTGATCATCGAACTCGGCTGGCCCACCGGTGAATACTTCAATGTGGCGCTGATCGGCATCAACCTGGCGCTGCTGCTGCTGTTGTACCCCTGGCGGGCGTCGTTGCTGGCGTCCAACCTGGTGATGGCCACCGCCCAACGCTCGCATTGAAATTTTCGGTTCCCCCTCAGATCGATTCTGCGGCGCGTGACACTCGTTGTTGCGCGCTGTTTTTTGCCTATTCGCCATCTGGCGTGGTAAGAACGGATCAAAACGTTTGCATCAGCAGCATTGGACAGCGACCATGACTCCCCCTGATACCCTGACTGGCTCCGTCGAGCGCATCACCTACTTCAACGACGAAACCAACTACTGCGTGCTGCGGCTCAAACCCGACCAGCTCCCCCTGGGCCGCGACCAACTGGTGACCGTGGTCGGCACCATGAACGAAGTGCAGCCCGGCGAAAGCGTGCGCTTGCAGGGTGAGTGGACCACGCACCCCAAGCACGGGCGGCAGTTTAAGGCGGAAGTGGTCACGCAGGTGCGCCCGGCTACCGTCGAGGCTATCAAACGTTACCTGGGCAGCGGGTTGATCAAGGGCATCGGGCCGGTCACGGCCAAACGCATCGTGGACTTTTTTGGCGAGGAAACGCTCGACGTGCTGGACCGGATGCCGCAGCGGGTGCGGGACGTGCCAGGCGTCGGCAAACACCGTTCGAAACTGATCGGGGAAGCGTGGCAAGAGCAGCAGCACATCAAGGAAGTGATGCTCTTTTTGCAGGGGCACGGCATCGCCACCGGGCTGGCAGTCAAAATTTATAAGCAGTACGGCGCCCAGGCGATCCCGATTGTGTCGCGCGATCCCTACCGGCTGGCGCTGGAGATTTTTGGGATCGGCTTCCGCACGGCGGACAAGATCGCGCAGGACCTCGGACTCCCGCCGGATGCCCCCGCGCGCATCATCGCCGGGGTCTTGCACGCGCTCAACCAGGCCACCGACGACGGACATGTCTACCTGCCGCTGCCGGAACTGGTGACGCAGGCGGCTGAGATGCTCGAAGTCGAGCCAGAGAAGGTCGAGGACGCGATCCAGACGATGTCGGATCGCGGCGACATCAAGACCGATCTCGTGCCGGATGGCCTGGAACAGCACGAAGCGGTGTATATGCCGCCGATGTTCTTCAGCGAACGCGGCGCGGCGGCCCGGTTGCGCACCATGCACGAAACGCCCACCAGCCGCCTGGACGACCTGCGCGATACCGATTGGACCAAGCTGCTGGGCGACCTCTCGGCGGGGAGTCCGGTGCAACTCACCAAACAGCAGCAGGACGCCGTCCGGCAGGCGCTCAGTAGCAAAGTTAGCGTGCTGACGGGCGGTCCCGGCACGGGCAAAACCACGACCCTGCGCACCGTGATTCACGCGCTGGAACGCACTCGCCATCGCTTTATGCTGGCTTCTCCCACCGGGCGTGCAGCCAAGCGCCTCAGCGAAGCCACCGGCCACCCGGCGCGTACCATTCACCGTATGTTGGGTTTCAGCCCCGGTGAGCGTGGTTTTGTTCACAAAGAGGAAAACCCGTTGGACGCCGACATGATCGTGGTGGACGAGGCGTCCATGCTGGACCTTTACCTGTTCTACAATTTGCTCAAAGCCATCCGACCCGATACACACTTGCTGCTGGTCGGTGATGTAGACCAACTGCCCAGCGTCGGCGCGGGGGACGTGCTGCGCGACGTGATTCGCAGCAATGTCGGCCCCGTCACCCGGCTGGACGCGATCTTCCGGCAGGCGGAAACCAGCCAGATCATCCGCAACGCGCACCGCATCAACCAGGGCGATTCGCCGGATACATCCAACCAGAGCAACGACTTTTTCCTGTTTGTGGCCGAGGAGCCAGAGCGCGCCGCCGATCTGCTGGTGGACGTGGTGCAGGAGCGCATCCCGCAGAAGTTCGGCCTGGACCCAGTGAGCGACATTCAAGTGCTCGCACCGATGTACCGGGGGCAGGTGGGCGTCTCGGCGCTGAACGATATCCTGCAAGAGCGCCTGAACGCCAACCCGAAGGGCCGCAAGGCCGAACGCCGGTTGGCCGGGCGCTTGTTCCGCGTGGGGGACAAGGTGATCCAGACGCGCAATAATTACGACAAGGACGTGTTCAACGGCGACATTGGCCGCGTGCACAGCTTCGACATGACTAACCACGTCATGGTGGTCGAAATCGATGGGCGGCAGTTGCAGTACGATTGGTCCGAG
>JAADYV010000217.1 GCA_010092855.1 Chloroflexota bacterium
GGACAGCACCTCGGATACGGCGTTTCTGGCCGGGGTTGGATTCCCGGTCGCCGTTTACCCTGACGACGCCATGCGTGCAGTGGCGCTAGAGCGCGGCTGGCGCAGCTTTCCGTCTGAATGATTACGAATACGCACAAACGAATCAAGAGACAATACAAGTCCCGCCAACCTGACGGGACTTGTGCTTTGCTACGGAATTGTTACGGGATTGTCGCGCTGGCTAACTTTAGGCCGGGGACGGAGCCGTGCCCAGCGGAGCCGGAGGCATGTCGCTGTCGGTCTGGCCGTCTTCCACATCCAGCGCCCGCGAATCGGTAGGTTGGGCTGGCGGCTCGCTGCTGGTGATTTCCGGCGGCTCGCCCATAATCTCCAGGAACTCCTCGCGTCCGATAGTTTCGACTTCGAGCAGCCGCTCGGCCACTGCGTCGAGCTTTTCCCGATTAGCATTCAGAGTGTCAATCGCCCGGTCATACGATTCGGTGACGATCTCGTGCACTTCCTCGTCGATCTGCTCGGCGATGCTCTCGCTGTAGTCACGCTGCTCGCCAATTTCGCGGCCCAGGAAGACCAGTTCTTCCTTCTGGCCGAACACGCGCGGGCCCAGCTTGTCGCTCATGCCCCAACGTGTCACCATCTGGCGTGCAATGCGGGTTACGTGCTCCAGGTCGCTGGATGCACCGTTGGTGATGTCACCAAAGACAATTTCTTCGGCGGCGCGTCCGCCCAGCGTAGCCGCGATCTGGTCGGTGAAGCGCCTGGTGGTGCCGAGTTCATTGTCCTTTTCGGGCATAACCCAGGTGACGCCGCCCGCCATGCCGCGCGACACAATCGTGACTTTGCGCACCGGGTCACAGTTGGGCAGCATGTGGAACACGACGGCATGGCCCGCTTCGTGGTAGGCAATCAAGCGTTTTTCGTCCTCGGTGATCAGGCGGCTGCGGCGTTCCGGCCCCAGCACCACGCGCTCGACGGCTTCTTCGAAGTCGCGCATACCGATGCTCTTTTTGTTCTTGCGCGCCGCGACGATGGCCGCTTCGTTGATCAGGTTCTCGATGTCTGCGCCCACAAAGCCTGGTGTCGACTTGGCCAGCACAGTCAGGTCTACGTCCGAAGCCAGCGGTTTCCCGCGCGCGTGCACCTTGAGGATCGCTTCGCGCCCGCGCATATCAGGCCGGTCGAGCACCACGCGGCGGTCGAAGCGCCCCGGACGCAGCAGAGCCGGGTCGAGGATGTCTGGGCGGTTGGTGGCCGCCATGATAATCACGTTGGTGTCGGTGTCGAAACCGTCCATCTCGACCAGAATCTGGTTAAGCGTTTGCTCTCGTTCGTCGTGGCTGCCGCCCAGGCCGGCACCGCGATGGCGGCCAACAGCGTCGATTTCGTCCACGAACACAATGCACGGGCTGTGGCGCTTGGCCTGTTCGAACAGGTCGCGCACACGGCTGGCACCCACACCGACGAACATCTCGACAAATTCGGAACCGGAAACGCTGAAGAATGGCACCCCGGCCTCACCGCTGACGGCTTTGGCCAGCAGTGTCTTGCCGGTGCCGGGGCTGCCGACCAGCAGCACACCCTTCGGGATACGAGCGCCCAATTGTATGAAGCGTTCGGGGTCTTTCAGGAATTCGACAACCTCTTGCAGTTCTTCTTTGGCTTCTTCCGCGCCCGCCACGTCTTCAAAGGTAACCGTAGGCTGGTCACCGGTGAACATGCGGGCCCGGCTCTTGCCAAACGACATGGCCTGGTTGTTGGAACCCTGAGCCTGGCGCAGCATCAGGTAGATAAACCCACCGATCAACAGCAGGGGCAGGAAGGTTCCGATCAAGCCTATCCAGTTAAACAGGTTGCTGGGCTTGGTGAACCCAACCTGCACCTGGTTGAGCTTTTCTGGGTCTGCTCCCAGGTCTCGCAAGATTTCGATAGGATTATCCGTATCGGGGTGAAGCTGTACGGTCTTTTTCGAGTCGTTATTGTAGGTGGCGTCGAGTTCGCCCTCGTCATCAACCGAAATCTCTGCGACCGAGTCGTTGTTGATGGCGTCCACCAGTTCGCTTGCGGATATCTCACTAGATTTGGAGCTGTTATTGCGCACGCCAAATACAATCGCAGCAATTGCTGCGATGATCAGGATGTACACAAAGATGTTCCGACGGTTATTCACTGTTAAGCCTCCAGCCGTTACGCCATTCCATCAAAACCACACCCAGGACTTCCCATCGCATGTCGTGAGAAGGACCAGCGACTGGTTCTTTGCGGTAACGCTATTCCTGACCAAAGCTTATGATCATTATCGTGCTTGCTACCGAAATTATACAGGAATCGATCCTCAAAAACCAGGGTTCGCCACGCGACGCGAATTAGCGTTCTATAAGAAAACGCCTAGATAACGGTCTGCTCTGGTATCCGGTTATACGTGGGTGGCGGTTGTGCCGGTCACCCCACCCAGGCCTGGTAGACGGCAATCCACAGCGGAATGAGCAGCACCACTGCGATAAAAGCCAGGAATGCCAGCACAATCGTGACCAGGTCGAGTTGTTCCGGTGGTTCCGCTGCGCGATAGCGAGATTGCAGCATGGCGTCCGGCGGGCGCGCGGGATGATACGGTTGGGACGACGACAGCGGTGGCGTATGGTGTTGGGGGCTGTCGTATGGCGCGCCGTTATAGGGCTGGCTGCGTTGCGCCGGGTGGGGAATTTGCTCCTGTCTGCCTCTGTAGGGCACGGCAGGCGAGCGGCCCAGCTCCCCGGTATAGGCGTTGGTGGCCGCTTCGGCCTGGGTATCCGAGATGCGGATGACCGACGGGTAGTTGTTTTGGGGTTGGGGGGCGTGATTGGGTGGGACCACAGCCGGGGCTGCAATCGACGGCTGGGTGACTGATGGTGGCTCCGGCGGGATCGCGTCATCGGTGCCTACTTTGGGCCCGGCCTGGTCCGTTGTCACATATCCCTGCCGCTTGTAACTGATCAGGATGCGGCCCAGTTGGTCGGCGGTGCGATAGCGCGACGCGGGCTCTTTGGAAAGCACCTTGTGCAAGATGCGATCCAGGTGGACGGGCACGTTGGGATTCAGTTCCGAGACATCCGGCGGGGCCTCGCGGATATGGGCCATGGCCAGTTCTTGCTGGTCGTTGCCGATAAAGGGCAGTCGTCCGGTGAGCATTTCGAACAACACGATCCCGATAGCGTAAACGTCAGCTGATGGTGACGGTGGTTCGCCCTGCGCCTGCTCCGGAGAGAAATAGTGCGGGCTGCCCCACACGACGCGCTGACGTTCGCGCGGCTGTGTCTCGCTGAGCGCCTGGGCGATACCAAAATCGGTGACCTTGACGTTGTCGCTTTCAGTCACCAGCACGTTCTGCGGTTTAACATCCGCGTGTACCAACCCGGCCCGGTGGGCATAGCCTACGCCAGCGCAGATTTTGATACCGATGCTGAGCGCACGGTCTACCGTAAATGGTGCTTCGGCACGGATCAGGCGCTTAAGGTCTTCACCGTCGACGAACTCCATCACAATGTAGTGCGTGTTGCCGTCCTGCCCCACGTCGTGCACGGTGACGATGTTGGGATGCGATAGGTTGGCGACATTGCGCGCTTCTTGCCGGAAGCGTTTAAGAAACTCTGGGTCGTTAGTCAGGCTGGGGCGCAGCACCTTGACGGCAACCTTGCGACCCAGTGCCAGGTCGGTGGCTTTGTAGATGACGGCCATCCCGCCAGAGCCTTGCTGCGCTTCTAAACGGTAGCGTCCATTGAGCAGATTTTCTTGAGAGGACATACTGGCTTCTTTCTTGCCGCTGGTGCGCTTATGGATATTATAAGATGTATGCACGGATATAACGCAAATATCGATTCAGCACAACCTTTGCAGTTCAGCGACGAAGAACTGCCTGCCTGGATGCGCCAGCCACAACGCACCGTCGATTGGGCGCTGATCGTCGTGGTGGCCGTTTGTCTGGTTGTGATGTGGCCGTTGCTGTCGCGGCCATCGCTGCCGCGTAATGTGGGAGCCCAACTGGCGTTAGGCCATGCCATCGAGATGGGTGAGAGCATCCAGGCTGGGATTCTATATCCGCGTTGGGCGGCGGACCTCAATTACGGTTATGGGTCGCCCGTGTGGAACTACCAGGCTCCCCTGCCGCACTATCTGACCGGGTTGCACTACGTCCTGATGCAGTCCAAGCCCGAAACCAGCGTCAAGTCCATCCTGGGGGTGGGCATATTGCTCGGTGGCTTGGGGATGTTTGCGTTTGTGCGCCGTCGTTGGGGCACCTATGCCGGGTTGCTGGCCGCCACAACCTACGTGCTTAGTCCACAGATGGCGCTGGTTGAGCCATATCTGCAAAGCGATCTGGCGCTGCTGCTGGCGATGGGCTTTTTCTTCTCGTCGCTGTGGGCGTTTGATCGCCTGCTGGAAAACGGACGCGGGTGGGACATCGTATTGAGTGTGCTGTTGTTGGCATTGCTGGTGCTGGCGCATACACCGTTGAACGTCGTGCTGGCGCTGGTAGTGTTGGGCTGGCTGCTGAGCCGTGCCTGGTTATGGCCCCAAACCTACAGCTTGCGCGGTTTGCTGGCGTTCGGTCTGGGGATCGGCCTGGCTGCGTTTTACTGGTTTCCAGCCTGGGGCGAGCGGAATGCAGCACGATGGCAGCGGATGACGACTTACCCTGTCGAAGCGGAAAAGACGCTGTCCCTGGCGCGCATTTTGGGTCCGCCGCCGCTGCTAGACTTGAGCGCCATCAACCCACCAGAGACTGAATCAATTGGGGTGGCGGTCTGGTTTTTGGCAGTATTAGCAGCAGTAGCGCTGTTTACCTGGAACTGGCGGCATGTTGCGCCTGACCTGGAGTCGATGTCACGTGGCGAAGCGCTGCAACAGCGGTTGGTGCGTATGCTGCACACCGCTCGCCACGAGCAGCTAGAAGCAGCGTTTTTTGGCGGAGTAGGGGTACTTTGCCTGGTGATAGTGACGCGCGTAGGGGGGACTTTGTGGGCTGCCTGGCCCGATTGGCCACATCTTTACCCCCGTGACTTGCTGCCACTGATCGCGGCTTGTGGGGCGATTTTTGCAGCGCAGATCGGGTATTTGATGGAGCGTTGGCAGCGTCCACTGCTGGCGTCCGGCGTGATGACCGCTTGCTGGTTGGGCATCGCTGCTGCTGCATTGACGGTGTTGTCTGTTCCGCTGTGGCCTGATCGGCGGCAGTCTACGCCAGATTTGTCCGGGTTGCTGCGTGATGACAAAACGCGCGGGTATGCTATTGCGTCCCTGATGACCGACTGGGTGGTGCCCGAATCCGTGATTCAGGTCCCCAAACCATCACCGACCCTCATCGCGTCGTATCAAAGCAGCGTGGTCGAAAAAGTCTCGCGTGAAGCCCTGCCCGCTGCAATTAAGGTAGGCGCGATCAGTCATAAACCGCAGTCGGATCGGTTTGTTGTGCGGTCATCGTCGCCCGCTACCCTCACACTGTTGACCTTTGATTATCCCGGATGGCGAGTCGAGGTCAACGGTGATCGTGTGCCGGTTCAGCACGACCCTGAATCCGGCTTGATCGTGGTGCCGCTGCCAGAAGGGCAGAACGAAGTGTACGTCTACTTTGGCACCACGCTGCCCCGCATACTGGGCTGGGTGGTGGCGGGGTTGGCGCTGCTGGGGACGGTTGTTTTTTCGGCTGCATTGGAGGTTGTCGAGCCAGAAGCCGCCGAGGGTCATGGTTCCCGACGGGCGCTGGCGCTGCACAAGCTCAATGTGTTGGTGGCTGCCGGGTTAATCGTCGGTGCGGGGGGTGTTGTGCCGCGCGTCATGCCTGGCTGGTTTACGCAGGAATCGGCTCCGGGCGTTGTGACAGTAGCCGAGAATCAATTTCCCAGGGCGTTGCACGGTGGCATCGACTTGCTTGCGTATGACATGAGCGTGGAAGATGCGCTGCATCCGGGCGACGAGGTGACGCTGACCCTGTATTGGCGTGCTGTCCGACCAGACTTGCACGACTACCAGGTACACGTATTACTAGCGAATCGCGTAGATGCTGGGCAAGTGGCCCATTTTGCACAACACCGGCATCCGGGTATGATTCCTACCAGCCAGTGGCCGGTGTGGCCGTTGCTAGATTACTACATGCGCGATGTGTATCAGTTGACAGTCGATCCCGCCGCGCCACCGGGCCAGTATACTATTGTGATTGAGGTAGGCGAATGCAGCCAGCTCAGCCTGTACCCTTGCGAGCAAATCAACCCCCTACTGGTGCGCGATGGGCGGGGAACTAGTCTGGGCGAGAGCATCGTGCTGCCTACAGAAATCGAGGTGATTGCCCGCTAGGACACGATTTTCTCACCGGTTGCGTGGCGAATTGTGAACTTCCTTGCCATCTCGGATGTGTTAAGTATAATGCGGCAACGCACAACTATTGGCGTTTACACTTATGGAGACTGTAATGAACCAAAACGAAATTGATGCCAAGATTGGCGAAGCGTGGAAAGCACACCATGCCGGAAACCAGGAAACGGCAATCGAGCAATTCCTGCGTCTGATTGAAGATGTCCCGGATCATATTGACGCCTACTGGGGACTGGGCCTGTCGTACCGCGATGCGGGCAATCAGGAAAGCGCATTGGAAGCTTTTCACAAGGTGAAAGAATTGGTACTGGTCGAGCTAGAGTCGGAAGGGGGCCAGCGCGGACGTTACTTTATGCTGAACCGCATGGTTGACCAGCAGATCGAACAGATGAATGATTTTTTGGTGGGCTGAGGGTTTTTGATATGGCATTATCCAAGCGAGAGCGTCTGGAAAAGACGATTGCGGGGGAAGAAGTCGATCGCGTACCGGTAGCATTGTGGCGGCATTGGCCCGGCGATGACCAACGCGCGACCGATCTTGCTGAAGCGACAATTGCGTTTCAGCGGCGCTGGGACTTCGACTTTGTTAAGGTAACGCCAGCCAGCAGCTTTTGCCTGACAGACTATGGTGTGCAAGATCGCTGGGTGGGCAGCCTGGAAGGAACGCGCGAATATGTCCGGCGGGCGGTCGAACGCTCTCTGGATTGGACCGAGCTGCGTGTGCTCGATCCCTCGAAGGGGGCGCTGGCGCGGCAGTTGGATGTGCTGCGGACGCTCAAAGAGGCGTTTGGCACTGATGTCCCCTTCATCCAGACGGTGTTCAGCCCGCTGGCCCAGGCTAAGAATATCGCGGGTAAGGGCATGTTGATCGAGCACATGCGCACGGCACCGGATCGCCTGAAGACGGGTCTCAACACCATCACCGAGAGCACGCTGCGTTTTCTCGACGCCATGCGCCGCAGCGGGATTGCGGGCGTTTTTTACGCCATCCAGCACGCCTCGCACGTCGTGATGAGCGAGACCGAATACCAGGAATTTGGTCGTCCCTACGATTTGCGTATCCTGGACGCGCTGTCGGAGGACTGGTGGTTTAACATGGTGCACCTGCACGGCAGCGCGCCCATGTTCGACCTGGTGACGGATTACCCGGTGCAGGCCATCAACTGGCACGACCGCGAAACCGGCTTCAGCCTGGCCGATGGCAAGCTCCAGTTCGCGGGAGCAGTGAGCGGTGGCATCGGGCGCTGGGACCCCATGCATAATGGTACGCCGGTCGAGGTGCGCACCCAGGCGCGCCAGGCTATCGAACAGACCAACGGACGCCGCTTTATCCTATCAACGGGGTGCGTTATCATGACGACTACGCCCACCTCCAACATCCGGGCAGCGCGTGAAGTGGTCGAGCGGCTGCCCTGACGGGAGGATACGGTGCCGATTCGGGTCATTGCAGGGGCTGCTAAGGGACGCAAACTAAAGATGGTGCCCGGTGATTCTACGCGCCCGGTGATGGACCGTGTCAAAGAAGCGCTGTTTAACATCCTGGGACCGAGCGCCGTGCAGGGCAGTACGTGGCTGGACCTGTTCGCCGGAACGGGCAGTATTGGCATCGAAGCACTCAGTCGGGGGGCCGAACGAGTGCTGTTCATCGACAACAACCGCATGGCGATCCGCACGATCCAGGAGAACCTGGACCACACGCGGCTGGCGGAACGGGCGGAGGTGCAACGCGCGGATGCGTTTGTGTATCTGCACCAGCAGAATCCCGAACCATTCGAATACGTCTACGTGGCTCCGCCGCAGTATGAGGGCTTGTGGAAAGATGCGCTGTTGGCGTTGGACGCTAACCCGGCACATCTGCACCCGGATGGTGTGGTGATTGTCCAGATCGATCCTCACGAACGAGAAGAGCTAGAGCTGGCCGTGCTGGTGCCTTACGACGACCGCACGTATGGCAACACGTTGCTGTGGTTTTTTGAGCGGCCCGTAGACGAGGATGCAGGATAGCGACCGGGGTGCCGTCGGGCGGATTCACGGCGTTTGACCATTGAGGAGGCGTTGGACCCAGTCCAGCGCTTCGTCGCGTGTGGCGAGGTTGCCCTCGACC
>JAADYV010000021.1 GCA_010092855.1 Chloroflexota bacterium
CCAGACCAACTCTCAAGCCGCTCGACATTGACCAGCTTGACGATGCCCTGGACGATGACGACGACGACGCCAGCGACGCCCGCCGCGCCATGCTCGGCCAGTTGGACGCCGAACTCGGCTTGCCCGGCGCAAAGGACCTCGACCCCACCGCTGAAGATGTTCCTACCGCCGAGGACGAAAAACCCGCACCACCGCTCCCGGCCAGACCAACTCTCAAGCCGCTCGACATTGACCAGCTTGACGATGCCCTGGACGATGACGACGACGACGCCAGCGACGCCCGCCGCGCCATGCTTGGCGAGTTGGACGCCGAGCTCGGCTTGCCCGGCGCAAAGGACCTTGACCCCACCGCTGTAGTTAAGGAAACAGACAAACCCGCCGAAACGAAAGTCGCCGAGGACGCGCCTGCTGCCGCAGCAGTCGAGAAACCGAAAGCGAAGCCGCCGGAACCTGCCCCCGAACCGGACGAAAAGCCGGAAGCCGCCAAGCAAGCACCAGCAAAACCTGAGCCTGCGAAACCGGCACCACCTCCGACAACAGCAATGGGTGCTCCACCTGCCGCCGCGTCACCCGCTGCCCCGCCGCAGGAGGTATTCTGCGTGCTGATTCCGCTGCCGGATGAATTAGCGGAAACCGTGCGCGAATGTCGTGCCGCTGGTGAGATAAACGACGTACCGCCGCCGGGCGTGGTGTTTGCGATTCCGTTCCGCACCGCGCAGTTGGACGCCGTGCAGACCGCGATCACAGAGTGGACACGCGCGCACCTGCCGCTGCAACTCGAAGTCACGGGTATCAAGGCGGAGGTGATTGGCGAACAGCATTACCTTGCTGCGTGGACGTTGTCCCCGGTCGAAGAACTCGAAGACGCCCAACGTGCGCTGGTCAAGGCCATTGCGCCGCTGATCCGACCGGTGCAGGGCGCGCGCATCTCAGCCCAGGTTCACGTCGTCGTCGGGGACAACATCGCACCTGGCCCCTATCCTGCCGTGATCGGCACCATGCAACGCTTGTTCGACACCCACATCTGGCACGCCGAAGCCGCCGCGCTGGTCACCAAAGCGCCGGACGCGGATACCTGGGAAACGCTTAGGACATTTGATTAAGGCACGAGTGGGTAACGAACGCTAATTCAACGCAAGCGAGTTTTGGTACCGGTAGCATCGTGCGGGGGGCAGCGGCACTTTGCTCCGTTCCGGACCGGCGCAGGACCACAAGCGGGTCTGCGCGGTCCTCCAGCTCCGCTCCGTACCGCTGCCGCCCATGTGCTGCCCCCGCGCGGCGCGGCACGGCACGCAGGACTGCGCAAACACGCTTTCCGTTTGCGACAGTCCGCAGTGGAGTAGAGCGCTGCGCGGAAGCGTAACCCGATAATGGACTACACTCCGCTAATTCTCGCAGTTGACGTTGGCCAGGTGCTGGTCGTAAGTTTCGGCAAAGACCTCACCGGAACCATCGCACGACGCCGTGTGGAAAAAGTAGTTGGTTTGCGCGGGATAGACCGCCGCCGTGATCGCGCTCAGGCCAGGGCTGTTGATTGGCGTGGGCGGCAGGCCGGTGTACATATACGTGTTGTAGGGCGAGTCGATCTGCAAGCCGGTGCCGGTCACGCGCGGCCACCACGCCCCCGGCTGCCCCAGCGCATACTGCACCGTGACCGTCGCCCCCAGCCGGTTCCCCGCGCGGTAATTGTTGTAATATACGCTGGCCACCAGCAACTGCGTCTGCGGCCCGCGCACCTCGCGCTGCACAATCGAGGCGATGATCAGCGCTTCGTAGAAGGTGACGCCCTGCGCCGCTGCATCCGCGCGCAGTTGGGGCGAAACGTTCGCCGCGAAGTTACCCAACATCATATCGCGGAACCCCTCGGCGGTGGTGTCGTTTTGCAAGGTATATGCGCCGGGGAACATAAAACCTTCCATCGAGGTACCCGGCGGACGCGCATTCACAAAGTCGTAGGGCGCGCTGCTGCCCGGCCCGGTCACCGCCAGGAAATCGGCCCCGGTGAACGCGGTCTCGGAGCGGGTGATAGCATCCGCGATTTGCTCCAAACGCCAGCCTTCCGGCACACTGATGGTACACGGACAGTTGGGCGTGCGCGGTCCGCTTGGCCCGGTTCCACCTGATGAGCCACCATCCGGCGGTACGTAGGGATCAGACGGCGGGGCATTTTCCGCTGCACCTGGCGGCAGATACAGCACCTGGTCCACTTGCAGCAAGCGATTTTCCAGGCAGTTCGCAGCCAGCAACTGGTCCACGTCCACACTGTAGTCCGCGCCGATCACAAACGCGAACAGCGTATCACCCGGCTGCACAACGTATTGTTCCCAGCCTTCCGGCGGTGTACAGGGCAACGGGCTCGGTTCAGTGGTTGCAGAAGGTTCAGCGCTCAAGGCGGTGGCGCTTGGAATCAAGTCCGGAAGCGCGGCGCTTTCCGCGACCGCCTGCGGCGTGGAAGTCGATGTCGGCGACAGCGAATTCGGCGCGGGTGTCGTAGGTGTGAACGAGGGTGGCACATCCGTCACGGTGTGCGTCAGCGTGGTCGTGGGCAAAACGGTTTTCGACGGCAGGCTGGCAGCTTGCGCCGGCGGATTGGCGGTTGGCGGTGGGAATGCTGTTAAAGGCGGTGGCGATCCGACTGCGACCGCCAGCGTCGATATTGGCGTCGCGGCTGGCGCAACTACAGGTACTTCGCCCACCGCTGACGGCCCGGCGTCATCGCCCGCGTCCCTGTCGCCAGACGTGGCCATCCAGACCAGCACCGTCACCAGCATCCAGCCGATGATGCCCCCCATCAACAGCAGGCCCGGTCCGATTGCCTGCGCCCGGTTTCCCTTGTCAGGAGTATGCGGCGCAGCCGGGGGTGAATCAGGTTTGTTATGCATCACGCCCCAGATTGTACCGGTTTGATGACAATTCTCAACTTTTTCCGTATTGGCAAAGGCACGCAGCACACGGCTGGTAATTTTGCGAACCTGAATTCAGGCGAAAGCGCCAACGCAACCCAGTTTCGCCAGAACCGGACTTGAAATATACTCAAGATACGATGCTTCGGGGTTACGCGACACCACACGGGAGTGAGCCGACATTATGAACGCCTTACCCGTATACATTTTGGATAAAGACCCGGCAGTTGGCGAATGGATTCTCAACCAGCTTCGCGAAATCGCGGTTGAGGTCATGTGGATGCCCACCATCGCCGACCTGCTGGCCAGCTCCGAAGAACGCCCACCGGCGGTCTGCCTGGTGGCGCTGCGGCCCCCGGTCAGTCAGGCGCTGGCCTTGATCACCGAACTCACCCAGGAGCCACGTTTTGCGCGCAGCGTCTTCATCCTGATGGGTCCGGGGCAATATAAACGGGCTGCCTTCGAAGCCGGGGCCGACGACTACATTACGACGCCCCCCGACGTGATCGAGCTGCGTAAGCGGGTCCGGCTCTACCTGGACCGCTTCGAACTCGAACAACGGGTTATGGCCGAAACGCGCATTTCGCAGGAAATTCAGGCATTAGGCGAAGGGCCGCGCCGCGAAGACCTGCCGCCAGCCCTGGCAGAACTGGCCGATGCGCCGCCGATGACCCTGCTGGAACACATGGCCGGGCTGATGAACGCCAAAGACCGCATCGAGGGTGTCCTGCGCTTCGCCGGAGACGCGATTTGCCTGATCAGCCCGGACGGGATCGTGCAGTACGCCAATCCCGCTTCCGAACGACTGCTAGGTCAGGCGATGGACTGCATCGTAGGCCGCCGCATCCAGTGGCCGCCGCAGTCCAACAACCCCATGATATCCCGACAAATTGCCCAGGCAGTGGAAGACGCAGAAACGTGGCGCGGTGATATCCAGTTGACACTCGACAGCGGGCGCACGCTCGAGACTGCCACCACGCTAACGCCGGTATTCACGCCTGACAACACGGTGAGCGGATTCGTACTTATTCAGCGCGACATCACCCAGCGCCGGGCGCTCGAAACGCTGAAGACTAATTTCCTGGCCGATGCTGCGATGGAGATGCGCACCCCGGTCACTAACATCAAGATGCGCCAGTACCTGCTGCAACAAGCGCCGCCTGACCAGCACCCAATGCACCTTCAGTCGCTGGAGCGTGAAACCGAACGCCTGTCCCGGCTGGTCGAAGCCATGCTCGAACTCTCACGCCTGGATTCCGGGACGGTCGAACTGAACCTGGAACCCATCGACCTGAACCGGTTGGTGGCCGATGTGGTAGTGCGCTATTCACCGGCTGCCGAGGACAAAGGTGTCACCCTGGCCCTGACGCGCACCGAGAAACCGCTGGAAACGCTGGTAGACACCGGGCAGTTGTCGCGCGCGGTAGGCATCCTGGTGGACAACGCGATCCAATACACGCCCGACGCCGGGCACATCGAGGTTCACCTGGGGCGCGAAACCTGGACCGGCGGCGCGTTCCTGACCATTCAGGTGAAGGACACCGGTATGGGCATCGAGGACGAAACGCTGCCACATGTGTTTGAGCGGTTCTACCGCAGCGAACGGGTGCGAAATAGTGGGATACGGGGGGTCGGGCTGGGGTTGGCCATCGCGTCCGAACTGGTCAAACGGCACAACGGCCATATCACTGCCGAAAGCAAAGTCAATGCGGGCAGTACGTTCACGATCTGGCTGCAAACCCAGAATGAAAAATAAACACGCCGCCCCGCGCACGGGTTGGCGTGCCTGTGGTCAAACGAGTTATCATTTGTCGGGTGGGCAGTTTACCCTGGCCCAAACGCTATTTGTCAGCAGGAATGAGATAGCGACAGGCTTCCTCATCCTCCATCTGCCAGCTTAAGCGCTTGGGACGCACACCCAGCAAGCCGTGAATGATTTTCTCATCCATCTTGCACAGCTCAGGATTCGAACACGACACCTGCTCGTAGGGACAGTTGGAGATCGACAGCACCAAATGACCGTTATCGCCATGATCCCAACTGGCCGAATAGCCAGACTTGTTGAGATACGCGACAGTATGTTCCAACCGCAGTTCAATTGGGCCGTCGGGCACCATCGCGTTGTCCACCATCTGCCCGGCCACACCCTCCAGGATATTGTTGACCTGGACCGAGGGCAGTTGCTCTTTCATCTGCTCCATCAGCCCGGTCGCAAGACCCTGGTAGTTGTTCGGGAAATATTCGGCGGCGCGTTCAGTGAGAGTGTACACGTATTGTGGGCGACCCGGCGCGCTCCGGCGGCGCACCTCTGGCGCTGCCACCAGCCCTTCCCCGCGCAGAATCTCCAGGTGATGCCGAACGGTGACGGCAGTGATACGTCCAATCCGCTCAGTGAGTGCAGTCACGATTTCGTCGATCGTCGCCGACTTGTGCTCTTTGAGGATTTCCAGAATGTGTCGCCTGGTCTGTTGCATGGGTCCGTGACTCGCTTTTCCATATTTTGCAATGTTGTTATGAATTTAAAAAATCTTATCATGTAGATTTACGCCTTGTCAAATGACAAGCGACACTTAGTTATACTGCAATTTGCACACACCTAGGCGACTCAAAAGACGGTCCGTTGCCACAATGGTAGCTCATCTGAAAAGGGTGGAACAATGACTCGACGGTTCTTTGTGATAACGCTTATTGCGATCAGCGTGATGCTGGTCGTGCCTGGCGGGGCGCTGGCCGATGATCCAGAAACAGACGCGGTCGGCGCTGTCGAACAGTACCTCATGGCCTATGCCGCTCAAGACTATGATAGCGCAATAAGCGTCTTGTGTGAAGATGAAATTGACAGCCTGTCGCCCGACGACTTCGGCTTAACCTTCGAACAATTCGACAATCTGGAATACACACTCGACTTCTCGGGAGTCACGTACACGGTGGAAGAACAGGGCGAAACCTGGGCATTTGTCACCCTGGACGGCAATCTGCTGGTCGAGGTTGAGGTGCTGGAAAACCCGGTCCGTTACTCGCTGGTTGACCTGGGATTGACCGTGTTTTGGCCGGTGCTGGAAGGCGACACCTGGAAGGCCTGCCACACGCCATCCGAAACCGCCCGCCAGGAAACCGGCCCGGCCCCCATCACCCGCATGTACCTGGCAGCCGCCTATTCCGGTGACTACCTCGGCACGCTGCTGTACCTGTGCGCCGCAGACCGCGAGTACCTGTCCGAAGTCACGTACAACGCTCGCTACGGCGACCTGGATAGTCAGGGCATTCGCCTGGAGCTTTCGCGGCTCGAATTCGAGATCATCGACGAAACCGAAAACGCTGCCCAGGTCCGCATCGGGGGCCAGGTGGGAGTCAGCACGCCAGACCGCCCGCGTTATGTATACTTGCCTGCCGAAACGACGTTTTCTGGTCCAGCGCACCTGGTGCAAGAGGATGGCTGGAAGGTGTGCAGCCCGCCGGAGTAGCGGTGTCAACCGTGCCGCCTTGTGGCCAAGCGCCTATCAACGTAGTTGAAACCAGGTTGAAACCTGGACAGGACTCGGCTACACTTAAGGCGTTTGTTGCAGACATCTACCCGCTATACCCAATACGATTGTGGGTTGTGTTGTGCGGTGCGTGGTCAAACTTACCCACCGCTGCCTACGCGGGATACTGGTTTTTTGGAAATGCTTAAGACCTTCATGCGCAATTATTAAGGAGCCATCGCATGACGTTACGCTCACAAATTGGTGCACTGGTCGTGATCTTGGCCGCGCTGGGGCTGGTGTTTTGGGCCGTCAGCGACTCCGGCGTCAACACCGACGTCGAATACGAATCAAACTGGACGGAAGTAGACCCGGCGCTGACAGGGTCGCCTAGCACGGTACTCACGTATGCCAACGCCACTGAGGGAGAAACCGGCATTGAGTACGATACGATCCCGCGCGAAATGTTCTCCAGATGGCTTTTCGGCCAGGAGCTAGACTTTTCAGATGCGGAAGACCCAATCCAGGCCGCCCTGCAGTTCAGCAGCGATGACCTGGTGGAAGCTGGCTTCCCGCCGGAATACATCGAGGGGCCTGTTTCGCAGGAAATCGACGGTATCCCGGTCACCTGGCAGCGCATCCACCTGGAAGATTCGGTCAGCATCGGGACAGACACCTTTCCCCCATTGGAGCTGACGACGGTAGTGATCGAAGCCGAAGATGAGCAGCTAACGGTTGTGCGCTACATTCACCGAGGGCCCCCCGATCCGGAAGCCTACGCTGAATTCCAGCTCTGGCTGCGCGAGAACGCCGCGACGCTGGCCGCCCCCACCGCGGAAGAAGAAATCGAAATCTGGGTCGAATCCGAACCGGCGCCGGGTGAATTCACCTACACCTACATGTCCAAACCCGACGTAGTCACCCTGGAACACCGCGCCATCGACCTGGCAGAATTGGCAACCACCTTTGGTGTCCAACCCCCGCCAGAGGACGAGGCGCAGCCCCAGTTGTACGTGCTGTACCAGTGGCTGTCGCTGCTACAACAGCAGGCTTTCGACCCGACCCAGGTCACATCGGTGGAAGGCCCCATGATTGAGATTGTCGGCGGCGTGCCGGTCGCGTACTTCCGCATCCAACTCATTAGCGTGGACCTGGTGGAAACGTTGATCGACAAAGGCGACGGCATGGTGGAATACATCACTTTCGTGCATATGGACGAGCCGGACGACGCCGTTTACGACGATTTCAGGACCTGGCTGGAGGCTAACGCCGCCCAACTCTCCCAACCGGTAGAGGAAGACGACAATGCGGACGTCAGTGGAGCACCAGAGCTTGAAGGCGCGGCTGCTGCCCCGCGCGGCAACGCCGACAACTGGATCGCCGACCAGGCCCAACCCGGCCTGTTTGTGCACGCCACCCAGCCCAATACCTTGATGGCGCTTAACACCATGTCGTTGGATGAACTGGCCGCCAGTATGCAGGTCGTACCGCCGCCCGCCGACAGCCCCCTGCCCCTGTTGGACATTCTCAACCAGATTCAACAGTCAACAGAAGAAGCGCTGGTGACAGACGGCATGGCCATCACCGAAAACACCTTTGAAGGGCCCGAAATCCGTGACGTGAATGGCACACCAGTCGCGCTGTTCCGCTATTCCGTTCCGGCCAGCGAGACTCGGGCGGCGCTCGACGATGTCATGGTCTTGATCGAGAGTGGTGATGACCAGTATACGCGCATCATCTACCACTCTGAAACGCCAGACACATTCGACGACTTCCTGGCGTGGCTGAACCAAAACGCGGGAGACTACGCGGCACCGGGGTCCGCGGAATCCGCCGCACCGTCGCAGCAGCCCGAAGCGCAGCAGCCACCTGCCGAACCGCCGCAGGCCCCTGAACTGGTCCCGCCCGCGCAAGTCGATCCGGACGTCGTGTCGCCTGCTGATCCCGCTGTGCAACCACCGCAGCAGGCCGAGTCTACGGACCAACAGGCCGAACCCGCGGACCCGCAGCCAGAACCCGATGCAGTCGAACCCGATGCAGTCGAACCCGATGCAGTCGAACCTGACGCCGAGGAACGTGATCTCGACGCCAGCCCGCTCCCCGGCCAGGATGAGTTTAGCGCCGCAATCGACGCAGGTAACTGGACCGAAACCGCTCCGGGCGAATACGCGCATGTCGACGGGGAGGGCACCATCACCGTGCAGCGCACTACCATTGTTAGCTTTGTCGCCGACGAAGGGATCGCACTGCCGCCCGAAGGCAGCACTACTCCGACGCTGGACCTGCTCGATGCGTTGAACGCCGACCGGCAGGAGAACATCGACTCCTTTGGGAACGTGGAAATCGATCCCGACAACGTGGTCGAGCCTACTTTCCGGACATACGACGGTGTAGAGGTGGCGTTCTGGCACCTGGCCGTTGCCGAACAGGAGACGGAGAATGGGCTGTTCCCGCCCATCAACACAGCCTATGCCATCATCGAGCACGGTCCCGGTGATCTCACGGTAATCGCGTTCGAAGTTGAGGGCGGTCCGAACCCGGCAGTGTATGACGATTTCATCACCTGGCTGGAGAACAACATCGCCGCTCTGAATGAGAGCTGATCGGCCAGGAATCATAACCCCAAAAGGCCCGGTACGGTTGGTGGATATGTGCCGGGTCCTGGACTTTTTGTTATTATGAACAATGAACCCAAACCGCTGTACTGGGAGGCAAGTTATGAGATTGTGCTCAGCCTGAAGGAGCACTATCCCGACGCCAACCTGGACCGGCTGAGCTTGCAGCAGTTGTTCGACTGGATTGTGGCGCTGCCCGGTTTTGCGGATGAACCTATCCTGGCGAATGACGATATCCTCACGAGCATTTTGCGGGAATGGTACGAGGAAATCTAAGGAGACATTATGACCAACGATAGTTTTTTGCGAGAACTACACGACCCGGCAGTCCCCGTGCCAGAGGAGCTGCAATCGGCCATCGCCGTGACCAGCCTGGGCCGCCTGGCCAACTCTGTTTACAACTGGGGTCGCCGCAATTCGATCTGGCCGGTAGCATTTGGGCTGGCCTGCTGCGCGATTGAGATGATCGCCGCCGCCGCCAGCCGCTATGACCAGGCGCGCTTCGGTATGGAAGTGCTGCGCGCCAGCCCGCGCCAGGCCGACCTGATGATCGTGAGCGGTACCGTCACCAAAAAGATGGTGGTGCCGATTGTGCGACTGTATAACCAGATGGCCGAACCCAAGTACGTGCTGGCAATGGGTGCCTGCGCGTCCGGTGGCGGCCCATTTAAGGAAGGCTACAACGTGGTGGCGGGCATCGATAAGTTTGTCCCGGTGGACGTCTACGTCCCCGGCTGTCCCCCCACCCCACAGGCGCTGCTGCACGGGTTCATCACGCTGCAGAAGAAGATCGACGGGCAGTCGCTGGCCAACGCCAACAGCACCCCCTGGTATGGGCGCGGCCCCAGCGACGAAGTTCCGCTGCCGGTGCTCGGCCCGGACATCGTGGATCCGCGCCAGGCCTATCTGTTGCAGCGTGAAGCTGCCGCTGTATCCGAGGAAGCCCCCGCAGAAACTGAGGAGTTATCATGACCGACCAAGCCTCCATCGCTGAAACCGTCACCCCGACCGACGACGCGCTCAGCCATCTGGAAACACAGTATGGGAACGCGGTCCGGCGCGATGACCGGGACGGGTACGAGGGCATCATCGTCGAAGCAGGCCAGTTGGTGAACGTGGCCACCGCCATCCGCGACGAGCTAGGCTACGACTACCTCGCCAGCGCCACCGCCGTTGATTACCTGGGCAGCGGCGACCACTTCGAGATGGTCTACCACGCCTACCGCACAGCAGGCGGCCCTGCGCTGGTCATCAAAGCGCAGACGCCGCGCGACGTGGCCGAACTGCCTTCGTTGGTACCAGTGTGGCCCGGCGCGGACTTCCAGGAGCGCGAAGCCTGGGACCTGATGGGCATCCGCTTCATGGGCCACCCCAATCTCAAACGAATATTGATGTGGGAAGGCTTTCATGGCCACCCGCTGCGCAAAGATTGGCACGAAGCTTTTTACGAGCAGGACCAAAAACCATTTGACTCGCGCTGGCCGGATGGGCACGTGTGGCGTTCCGAGGAACACAACACCTACGGCAAGAACGTCGTCTACCCCGACGACTTCACGCTGGAAGGCTACCAGTCCCCGGCGGAGCAGGATATTTACAAAGACGTCAATCTGGGCGTTGAGATCAAGGCGGACATGGCCACCACCGCGTCGTGGTCAGCATGGGCCCGCAGCACCCCAGCACGCACGGCGTCTTCCGTATGGTGGCCACGCTGGACGGCGAGACCATCGAGCAGTTGCAGCCGGTGATGGGCTATCTACACCGCAACCACGAGAAAATCGGCGAACGCAACACCTACATCATGAACATGCCCTTCACCGACCGGCTGGACTACTTTTGCAGCCTGTCGAACAACCTGGGCTATGCGCCGGCCGTCGAGAACCTGCTGGCGCTGGGCAAACGCTACGAGCCGCCCACCTACCGCGCTGAAGTGATCCGTGTGCTGATGGTCGAGCTGACCCGTATCCTGAACCACATGGTGGCGGTCGGCTTTTTGCTGAACGACATGGGCGCCTACTTCACGCCGATGATGTACGCCATCACCGAGCGCGAATTGATCCTGGACTTCTTCGAAGCCGCCACCGGCAGCCGCATGATGTGCAACTATATGCGCTTCGGCGGCGTCTTCAAGGACCTGCCGGAACGGATGCGCAGCGAGGCCAGCCTGCTTAACGACAAAGTGCGCGATGAAAACACGATCGAATACCTGCGCGCGCTGATCAACGAGCGGCTGCCGCGCGCCATCGACCAGTTCGACGAATACCTGACCGGCAGCGAAATCGTCACCAACCGCTGCATGGGGGTTGGCGTGTTGACCCAGGCGGACGCCATCGCCTACAGCGCCGCCGGGCCAGTGCTGCGCGCCAGCGGCGTCCCCTACGACGTGCGCCGCGCTGATCCCTACAGCATCTACCCGGACCTGGACTTCGACGTGGCGGTGCGCTATCACGGCGACGTGTACGACCGCTACCTGGTCCGGCTGGACGAGATGCGCCAGAGCATCCGCATCCTGAAGCAAATCCTGCCGCTGCTGGACGAAACCGAAGGCCAGCCCTTCTTCGCCGGATCGCCCAAGTATGCGCTGCGCGTCCCGGCGGGCGAGAGTTACGGGCGTGTCGAAAACCCGAAGGGCGAACTCGGCTACTACGTGGTGTCGGATGGCGGACAGAACCCCTGGCGGTATCACGTCCGCGCGCCAAGTTTCATCAACCTGACCGCCCTGGAGAAGATGTGCGTCGGCCAAAAGGTCGCGGACACGGTTATCATTCTGGGCAGCATCGATATCGTTTTGGGCGAGGTAGACCGCTAAGAAAGGGACACGACACCATGTACGGACAGGGTATTCTGCGTGGCCTGAAGGTCACGTTCCAACACATTTTCGAGTCTTATATGGACGACATCCGGTGGAACTTCCGCCGCTACCGCTCGCCCGAAGCCTTCCCTGAACGGCAGGGAGTCGCAGCGCGCGGCGTGTTCACCGTGCAGTACCCGGAAGAAAAGCTGGCGGTGCCCGAGCGCTTCCGGTTCATTCCGTTCCTGGTGGTCGACAACTACGATCACCCCGACGAGGAACGGCGCGGCCACGACTGGTGCACAAGCTGCGGCATCTGCGCCAAGGTTTGCCCGCCACAGTGCATCTGGATTGTGCGCGGCACCAACCCGGAAACCGGGCGTCCTGTGCCGGAGCCGGAAGAGTTCTACATCGACATCGACATCTGCATGAACTGCGGGCTGTGCGCGGAATTTTGCCCGTTCGACGCGATCAAGATGGACCACGACTACGAACTCTCCAGCTATGACCGCACCTCGGCGCACATCTACAACAAGCAGCAGCTTTCCAAGGAGTTCCGCTACTGGCAGTCGATTGCGCCCACTACCGCCGAGGAAGAAGCCAACGCGCGCGGCGGGTGGGAGCATAAGGACGTACTCAAGCAGCAGGCCAAAGAAGCCAAAGCGCGCGCCAAAGCAGAACAGGCCGCCTCCGACACCGATTAATCGTAGCTACAACTGGGGGCTGCGTACCGCACGCGGCCCCTTCCCTGCTCCAGACGAGGAAACCGCCGTGTACCAGAAAGATTCCGAGATGCTGTTTCCCGCGCGTGTGATTCCAGCTATGGGAAAGCTGCGCGGCGAAAAATGGCACCAGTTTGTAGCACAGATCGCGCCCCACCCCGAAAACCACCCCGACGTG
The DNA here is from genome assembly GCA_010092855.1 of Chloroflexota bacterium. Lineage (GTDB taxonomy): Bacteria > Chloroflexota > Anaerolineae > Aggregatilineales > Aggregatilineaceae > TC-15. The sequence continues at coordinate 12,671 of JAADYV010000021.1, forward strand.
CTGGCCTTCAGCCTGATGATGATCCGGCTGGCGGGCTGTGTCACCTGCAAAGCCGACAGCTACCGGGCCATGCGCGGCTGTACGCTGTGCGCCACGCAGACCATCGTCCGCTACAAAGGCACTGACGACGACCTGATCGCGGAGTGGCGCGCTGCCCGCGACGATCTCATCACCTGGCTGCAGCAACCGGCCACCGTTGCCGCGAAGTAGTCCCCCGCACGCCAAACGCGCCTGGAGCACAATCCCGCCGGTTGGGACTGTGCTTTTTTGTTGCGCCATTCCCCCGCTGGCGCGTTAACAATTTCCAGACAAAACCGCTCTTCACAACCACCAAAGAACGCATTAGACTTTTGTGCATCATTAAGAACTGTAAACAGTTCACAATGAACCAGATCATGACAGCACAGCAGGCGTAGAGGTGCGGCCCGGCGTAATTCGCCTACCTGGATTTTTCGTCGCGTGTCCTACGCACACCGCTTCTTCACGATCCCCGGTATAATCGCAGATATCAGGGATCATATGCCTCTTTCTCGGCAAGGAGCACCCCATGCCCGTCGTGGTACTGGACAACCTGCACAAAACCTTCCGCGTCAAGCAAAAAGCGCCCGGTCTGCGCGGCAGTATCCGGTCACTGGTCCGCGCAGAGTGGAACACGGTCGAGGCCGTGAAGGGTGTCTCGCTGGCGCTGGACGAAGGCGACCTGCTGGCGTTTATCGGGCCCAACGGTGCAGGTAAAAGCACTACCATCAAGATGCTGACCGGCATCCTGTTCCCGACCGGCGGGCAGGCGCAGGTACTGGGTTATGTGCCCTGGCAGCAGCGGCGCGCCCTGGCCTACCACATCGGCAGCGTGTTCGGGCAGAAACCGCAGCTCTGGTATCACCTGCCCCCGCAGGACACCTTCGAGCTGTTCGCGCACATCTACGAACTGGATCGCACCGCCTTCCAGAAGCGTAAGGATTTCCTGGTCGAAGCGCTGGGCATCGGGGACTGGCTGGCGACGCCGGTCCGCAAGCTGAGCCTGGGCCAGCGGATGCGTTGCGAGATCGCGGCCAGCCTGCTGCACGGCCCGCGCATCCTATTCCTCGACGAGCCGACGATTGGTCTGGACGTGATCGCCAAGCAGCAGTTGCGCGAAGCAATCAAAACGCTGCACGACGCCGAAAACCTGACCATCTTCCTGACCAGCCACGACGCGGGCGACGTCGAATCGCTGTGCAAGCGCGTGATCGTGATCAATCACGGCCAGGTGATCTTCGACGACCGCACCAGCGCGCTCAAACGACGTTTTCTGCGGCGCAAGATCATCGGCGTGCGCTTTGGCGAACCCGTGCCCGACGACTTCAGCGTGCGCGATGCGACCCTGCTCAAGCGCGGCACCTGGGGCGTCAAGATCGAGCTGGATACGCACGTCCGCCCGGTGGACGACCTGATCAAAGCGCTGATGTCCTTTGCGCCGGTGGTCGATATCACGGTCGAAGACCCGCCGATGGAGCAGATCATCCGCGAGATTTACCAGGCCGACGAGTCGGTCCAGATTAAAGGCAGCCCCGAACCGGCCCCGGCCAGCGCGGAACGGCAATCCGAACCCGCCGCTGAGTGATCACACGATTGGAAACCAACCATGAGCGATCATCATCACCATCCACCGGACGAAGTCATGCACTTCGTCGAAAAACAGAACATCACCATCCCAGACTTCCCCGCTACCGGACCAATCCTCGACATTGGCGGGGGCGGCGAAGGCATTATCGGCATCCTGAAAGGCACGCAGGTGATAACCATTGACCCGCACTGGGGCGAACTGACCGAATCCGCGCCGGGACCCCACAAGGTCCAGATGAATGGGCAACGCCTCGGATTCCCGCGCGAGACGTTCGGCACGGGTACGTCGTTCTGCACATTTGGCTATATCGGCGACGCATTTCACCGGGCCGTGTTTCGGGAAATCAAGCGCGTGATGCAGAGCGGCGGCACTTTACATTTCTGGGACATCAGTGCTCCGGCGAAGTTCAAACCTGACAAGCGCTATTTCGTGCTGCCGCTGCGGGTGCACGTGCGGGACCAAACCATCGACACCGGCTACGGCATCCGCTGGTGCGATCATGCCATCGACCTGGCCTATTACCGCGATATCGCAGAACACGTTGGGTTCGAAACCATCGAGCAGGCATCGACGGGACACACCCTGTTTCTGAAATTGCACAAGCGATAAGCTGGGGCATTATGACCACCACCACCCTCGCTGCCCCGGACCGGGGCACCTGGCGCGCTGGTTTGCGCAAATACGGTGCGATAACGCGCGCCAACCTCCAGAACAGCCTGGCCTATGCCTGGGAAGCCTTCGGACAGGGTATCTTCGTGATCCTGTTCATCTTCGTCTTCGCGCAGTTGTGGCGCGCCACCTTCGACGCCCAAAACGCCACCATCATCGGCGGCCTGACGCTGACCCAAACGACGTGGTATTTCGTCTGGGCCGAGTTGGTGCAGCTATCCAAAATCCAGGTGTCCAACACCATCCAGACCGAAGTGCAGGACGGCAGCCTGGCTTACGTGCTGGGCCGCCCCTACAACTACCTGCTGTACCACTTCGCATCGGGATCGGGCGGCGTGCTGCTGCGCGCGCTGTTCGTGCTGACGTTTGGATCGGCGGTCGCCTGGATCGAGGCCGGGCTGCTGCATACCTTCCGGCTGGAAGTCATGCCCGCCGTGCTGCTGATCACGGCGCTGGCATTTGTGTTGGACTTTTGCATCATGGCCGGGATCGGGCTGCTGGCGTTTTTCTTCGAGGAAACCTCCGCTTTTCGCCTGATCTACAGCAAGATCAACTTTGTGCTGGGCGGCTTGCTGCTGCCGGTGGACTTCTTGCCGGACGGCGTGCAGACGGTGGCGCGGGTGCTGCCCTTCAACCTGGTGCTGTACGCGCCCTCCAAGCTGTTCGTCGCCTGGGATGGGCAGCAGTTCCTCACCATGCTGGGGCTGCAAATTGTGTGGATCAGCGTGTTTGCGCTGCTGCTAGCGCTGCTCTATCGCTACGGGGCGCGGCGCGTGGCCATCAACGGCGGCTAAAGGAGGCAAACATGCTCAAACGACTGCGCGTAGAAGCAGGCTTTGTCGGCAAACTGGTCCGGCTCAATCTGGCCAGCAACATGGAGTACCGCGCCACGTTTCTGACACAGGCCATCGGCATGTTCATCAACAACGGCATCTACTTCGTGTTCTGGCTGCTGTTTTTCGACCGCTTCGAGGAAATTCGCGGCTACCAGATTGAGCAGATTTTCCTGCTGTTTGCGATTGTGGCGCTGGGTTGGGGGCTGGCGTTTACGTTTGCAGGGAATGCGCCCCGGCTGGCGCAGATGGTGGCCGAGGGACGGCTGGACTATTACCTGACCTTGCCACGCCCCGTGCTGCCGCATTTGCTGTTCACGCGCATGGACCCCTTCACGATGGGCGACCTGACGTTCGGCGTAATCGCGTACCTGTTCACCGGGCGCTTCGATGTGATCTCGATTGGGTTGTTTCTGGCCTGTGCGGTGCTGGTGGCCGTGATCTGTGCCTCGTTTTACGCCACAATTGGCTGTCTGTCGTTTTTCGTGGGGAACGCGACACAGTGGTCGTTTGGCCTGGCCAATGCGCTGGTCACGTTTTCGCTGTACCCGCTGGGGCTGTTCCAGGGCGGGATTCGGCTGGTTCTGTTCACGGTGATACCGGCAGCGTTTGTGGGCGGCGTACCGGTGGAGGTGGTGGAAACGCACAGCCTGATGCTGCTGGGGGCGCTGGCGGGCGCGGCAGCGATCAGCGTGCTGGTGCTCAACGTCGTGTTCCGGATTGGCCTGCGCCGCTACGAATCCGGCAGCGCAATTCATGTAAACATCTGACCGGCTCCAGCAGACAGGAAGCACACAACTGCTGGGCTGGTCAGGGATTCCACCCAGGCTGACAAAACCTAGGCCGTGTTGACATTTGTACTCAGGAATTCGCCATTCACAGGCGAAAATATCAACACTACCTAGTCATTCGCGTCGGTAAATGCCTCGCGTGCGGCGTCGATAACCGGTGCCAATGTCTCCTCTTCCACCAGGCGGCTTTCGCTCTGGGAGATGGCGTTGATCTCCAGCATGATCTCGCCGTCCTGCATCACGACGTACCACACCAGCCCGTCCAGCGCGCCGTAGGCAGGCACCAGTCCCGGAACCTGGGGTTGCCAGCGCAATGTCAATTCAACCCCATCCAGCAGCAGTTCGCGCTTGCGGTTTTCGGCGGCGACTTCGGCAGCGTTCTCGCTGGAAAAAGTGAGGACGTTGACATACGCCTCGCTGCGGCGTGGCCCTTGATAGCGCAGCGTGACCTGGCCCTGGTTGGATACCACGCTATCGTCCAACTGGATCGTATCGTCGTCCCGGCGGTTCCAGTCCCCGATTTCGGGAGCCAGCGCGCGGGCAAAATCATCGGCACGTTTTTGCGGGCTGGGGCTGCACGCGCTCATCAGCAGCGCACTCACCAGCAGCGCCAGCACCAGGACCACCGGCCATCTGTGTACCCGTTTCATTTCGTCGTTCTCCTGCTCGGTTGCCCTAATGCTCACCCAGGTACGCCGCGCGGACCATCTCGTTCTGGCGTAAACTCGCGGCGTCGTCGGCCAGGATAATGTTGCCGGTTTGCAGCACGTAGCCCCGGTGCGCGACCGCCAGCGCCATCAACGCATTCTGCTCCACCAGCAAGATCGTGGTGCCGTTCTGGTTCAGATACTTCACGATGCGGAAGATATCCTGCACCAGCAGCGGCGCTAACCCCATCGACGGCTCGTCCAGCAGCAGCACGCGCGGGCGGCTCATCAACGCGCGCCCAATGGCCAGCATCTGCTGTTCGCCCCCGGAAAGCGTGCCGCCCGACTGCTTCTGGCGTTCCTTCAAGCGGGGAAAGGTCTCGAACACAAAGTCCATGTCGGCGGCGATGGTGCGGGTATCCCGCCGGGCATACGCGCCCATCTCCAGGTTTTCCATCACCGTCAGGCGCTGGAAAATCTTGCGCCCCTCCGGAGACTGCACCACCCCGCGCTCGACAATCGTGTGGGCGGGCAATTGCGTGATGTCTTCTCCGGCCAGCAGCACGCGCCCTTCTGCCGCGCGCACGATCCCGCAGATGGTGTTCAGCGAGGTCGATTTGCCCGCGCCGTTCCCGCCGATCAGGGTTACGATCTCGCCCTCCTCAACAAAGAGCGAAACCCCTTTGAGGGCATGAATCTTGCCGTAGTAAGTGTGAATGTTTTCGACTTCTAGCAGCGCCATAATTGTTCGCTCGCCTTTGGAACCGTCTAATTAGCAATTTCCAGGTCGGCAGCCAGGTCGTCTGCGCCTGCCGCACCGAGGTACGCCTCGATCACCAGCGGGTCGTTCTGGACGTGCGCTGGCGTGCCTTCCGAGATTTTGAGGCCATAGTCCAGCACCGTCACGTGGTCGGAGATACCCATCACCACGCTCATATCGTGCTCGATGAGCAGAATCGTGAGGTCGCGCTCGTCACGCAGTTGTTGGATGAAGTGCATCGTATTCTCCGTCTCCTGCGGGTTCATGCCAGCCGTCGGCTCATCGAGCAACAGCAGCACCGGATCGGTGGCTAACGCGCGCGCAATCTCCAGGCGGCGCTGCTGGCCATAGGGCAAATTCGTCGCCAGCCAATCGCCAACGCTATCCAGGCCGACATACCCCAGCAGTTCATAGGCGCGCGCCAAGGCAGCATCTTCTTCGCGGGCGTTCAGGGGCGTGCGGAGCAGCGTACCCACCGGCGTGCTGGTCAGGTTGGTGTGACTGCCCACCATCACGTTTTCCAGCACGGTCATCCCGGCGAAAAGATGGATGTTTTGATACGTGCGCGCAATACCTCGCGCTGTGATCTTGTCGGGACTCAAGCCCTGGATCGGCTCGCCCAGGAAGCGAATTTCGCCTTCTTCAGGAGTATAGAAACCGCTGATGCAGTTAAAAAACGTCGTCTTGCCCGCCCCGTTGGGGCCGATCACACTGGCGATTTGCTGCGGCTGGATAATCAGGTCCAGATCGCCGACCGCAGTCAGCCCACCAAACCGTTTGGTAACGCCTGTCGCCTCCAGGATTAGGTCGCGCGACTCACTCATACGGCTGACTCCTCTGCCCGCTCAGCGGGCGGCTTGGTGGATGGTAAGGCTAGCGACCGCGCCTTGTCTTCCAACTGGGTGGGCGGCTCGGGCAGAATACCTTCGGGCCGCACGATGACCATGGCCACCAGCAGCGCGCCCAACGCCATCACGCGGTAGGTTTCTAGCTCGCGCAGCACCTCCGGCATCCCGATCAGGACGATGGCGCCCATGATCACGCCCGGAATGCTGCCCATCCCCCCGATGATCACCAGGCTGAGCACATTGATCGACACCGCCAGCGAAAAGTTTTCGGGGAAAATGTTGCGCTGGTAGGCCGCGTAAATTACACCCGCGATCCCCGCAAACGACGCGCCGATGGAAAACGCCAGCAGCTTGGATTGCACCAGGTGCACGCCCATCGACTGGGCAATGTCCTCGTCACTCTTCATCGCACTCCAGGCTCGCCCGGTGCGCGAGGTCTTCAGCCGCATGGAGAAGAACGCGATCAGGGCTGCCCCAATCAACACCAGGTAGGCAATAACCAGGTAGGACACCGGCTGGCCAGCGGCATCGGCCGGCACCGGACGCGGAATCTCCAACACGCCCTCCGGACCACCAGTATAGTCGCGCAGGTTGAGGAACAGCAGGCGGATGATCTCACCAAATCCCAGCGTCACAATCGCCAGGTAGTCGCCACGCAGCCGCAGCACCGGCACGCCCAGCGCGATCCCGGACAGGCCCGCTGCGATAACGCCTCCCACCAATCCAACTAAGAAGGGCGAAGCGTTACCAAACACGTCTTGAAATGCTTCGGTTGAATCGAGCACAGCACCGATCAGCGCGCTGACGCTGATGGCAATGACGATCAACAGCATGGTCACCCGGCCACTGGGACGCTGGGGCACGATGATCAAGGCCTGGCGTGTGGTCGCCACCGACCGGGACACCTGCCATCTGCGCCACAGATACAGCCCGGCGATCACCACGGCCAGCGTGACAACCAACGCAATGGTCAGCCAGCCCGCAATACGGATGACCGCCTCATCATTTCCGGGAAACTTAAGCCCGGATGCAACCCCAGACTCGGTATCTTGCTGGTTGGAGGATAGGAAAGCGTAGGAGTAGGCCCCCAGGGCGAAAAACGCAACATACCCCAGGTCCAGCAGCCCGGCATACCCGACCACGATGTTCAGGCCCAGCCCCATCATGACGTAGATGCCGACCTTGATGAGAATGTCGTTGCCATACTGGTCCAGGTACAGCGGCAGCAGCAGCACCAACATGCCCGACAGCGTGGCCGCGAACTGCCATTCGAACCGGGTGGGATCCTGCAGCGCCTGGATATTTTGCACAATCAACACCCCAACGACTACCAGCAGCGCCAGCGTCGTCAACCCGGCGCTACCTGCCGGGTCGCTGGAGGTAGGAATGAGATACACCTCGTTGTCGGTGATGCGCCAGACCGCCAGCAGTGCCAGTACCACCAGTCCACCGCACACGATTCCCACCCGTGCCGGGTACGGCAGCGGCCATTCCCGTGGTTCCGCCGCGCGGATGGCAATCAACCCGAACAGGATAATGCCGAACATCAGCAGCGGTTGGAGTTCGCGGTTTTCTTCGGCAAATCTCAACACTGGATCGTTCCCGCCGTGCCCGGTGGTCAGCCACAACAGGGCAAAAAACAGCAGCGGTAGCACCATCGCTACCCAGTGCAGCACGGGATGCCCAGCGAAGCGATCGCGGAATGCAGCCCGGCGGCGACCGACTTCAACGCGCATGGCCGCCCACGTCAACATGGCACCCAACAACGCGGTTATGACCAGTACCAGCAAAAAGCCGTACACGCCCCCGATGCCCAGGTTGGCCTCCAGCCAGGCTTTGCTCGAAAGCCCAAACTTTAAGACCAGCCCGGTTTCGCGGTCGAAGGTCAGCCGCATCGGGTCGGTGCGCAGTTCGGCATCTTCCGGATAGTCCCCAGTGTAGGGGTCTTTGGCAGGATTCGCGCGCAGTTCTTCGACCGGCACCCCGGAGAGAACGGTCATGGTTTGCCGGTGATCGACGCCTTTCAGATACTCCTTCCGGACGTCAATGCCTTCCATCTGCCAGCGATTGAGCAATGCCAGGAACAGGTAGACCAGCACCGCCGCCACAACCCCCAGCGCCAACGCATTCCGGGCGAGGAACGCAATCCCCCGGCTGCCAAAATGGCGGCGCGTGAACTGCATCCCGGCGACGAACATCGTCACAAACACCAGCAGCAGCCCGATATTGGCCAGGTTGACTGGGATGCCAGCAAGCAGCAAGAACAGGACCACCAGCCCCGATATAAAACCGAAACTCACCCCTTCTCGCACAGGGTCGTATAGATTTTGCAGACGTGTCATCATAGCGCGTTACACTTTCTTCTCGGAAGCCAGGTCGCCGAAGATCCCCGTCGGGCGGAAGATCAGCACCAGCACCAGCAGGCTAAACGCGATCACATCTTTGTACTCGGTGGGAATGCCCAGCATCCCCGGCCCCAACGCCTCGACCAGTCCCAGGAAAAAGCCCCCAAACATGGCCCCTGGGATGCTCCCGATCCCGCCCACAACGGCTGCCGTAAACGCTTTCAGGCCCGGCGTAAAGCCGCTGTTATACTTGAAAATACGGTCGTGGAAGCCGCGCATCACGCCTGCCGCCCCAGCCAACAGCGCCCCCAACGCGAATGTGACCACGATCACGCGGTCCACATTCACGCCCATCAAGGCCGCCGTCGACTTGTCTTCAGCAACCGCGCGCATGGCCCGGCCTGTCTTTGAACGTTGGATAAACAGGTACAAAAAGACCATCATCGCCAACGACACCACCACGATGATAATTCCCGTTTTGGGCACCGGGACCGTGCCCATATCGCCGATTTGGACGTCGATATTGCCATCGATCAACGGGGGTCTTTCGTAGGAATACTCCTGCCCAAAGACGTTGAGCATGGCCTGCTGTAGAAAAAACGATGCGCCAATCGCGCTGATCAGGGGTGTCAGGCGCGGGGCACCGCGCAGTGGACGGTACGCAATCCGTTCTAGTGCGATCGCCACGAGCATCGACGCGATCATGCCTACCAGGACGATGAACACCAGGGCCACAATCGTTGTCAGGTCCCAATAAACATGCGGCGCATAGCCTCCCAGCGCCTTGAGCACGCCAAACCCGATTATCGCCCCGGCAATCAGACGCAGCGGCAGACTGATTAGCGTCACACCCCAACTGCCGCTCACCTCGGCAGTCGTGCTGCCGCGTTGGTTAAAGCGTTCGGCGAGGGCCTCTAGCGGCAAGAACAGCACCGCGAATAACACCGGCACCAGCACGGTAGACAGCATGGCTGCCCCCACCTCGAACGATTCATTGCCTAGTTCAAAGACGTATTTCCACGCGAACCATCCACCGAATGATCCCAGGATCAGCACTTCACCATGCGCAAAGTTGATCATGAACAACACGCCATACACCAGGGTATAGCCTAAGGCGACCAGGGCATACACGCCGCCCAGCACCAAACCGTTGACCAGTTGTCGCCCCCAGTAATCGGTGAACAGCTTCGGGTCGCTGGTGACCACATTGACCACCCGCAAGGACGCGACCAGAAACAACAACACACCCAGATAGTTGATCAGCAGCCGGGTGTTGGCGGTGGTACCCTCGGCGCGAGAACGCGCCACCAAGACCAGCCCGACGCCAACCAACCCCGTAACGGCATAGGCCCACAACAGAATGCCCAAACCATCTTCAAAAGATTGGTAGAATGCATCGGGGGATGAGCCAAAAAGCTCCGATGTGCGCGCAATGACCCACAACATGCGCAGCGTGGCTAACACGGCCCCAAAACCAAAATACTGGCCGCTTATCCGATCATAGTCCAGGTCCAGCCGGTCTAAGCGGAGGGCTTGCGTGAAGTGCGACATAACCTGCCTCCATCCAGGGCGATGCAGCCAAAAACACTATCTGGCCAAACACAAAACTCTAACCTGCTCATCTGGTGCACGCCCCCCGGGACACGCACAATGAGACGATATTTTTACCCTGTGATTCTGAAAATGTTCTCTGGCGCAGTGGTGCCGGGTGAAAAATACGCGGCCCCCAACAACAGTCTGCCAAACACTATTTCGTACCTTTTCTAACGCAGACCCGACCACACAAGCGCGTATCATTCTACCAGCGCCATACCGGTTGTTCCAAGTATGGCGCTGGTTATTAGGCTAAGCAGCCAGGGCCACTACCCTGGTCAACCTTATTCGACTTCCATCTCCAGCAAGCCTTCTAGACCGGTGATCTCGACCCATTCACCGTCCTGGACGTAGTATACGCCGAAGATACTGGTGCCACAGTTACCAAATTCATCACAGGTCAGCGAACCGGTCAGCCCTGAGTATTCCGTGGTCGTGCGCACGGCCTCGATCAGCGCTTCGCGGTCGATCACCAGGTTGCCATCGTCGTCAACTTCGGCCACCGCTTCAATCGCGTTCATGAGCACGAACGTCGCGTCATAGGATTGGGCGTGGAAGGGGCCCTGTTCTTCGGGATAGAGGCCGTAGGTGTCATAATAGAGATCGTCGAAATCGGCGTTGCGTTCCGGGTCACCAACGTCCAGCGACGGGAAGGACGCCAGCACGCCTTCGCCAGCATCGCCCGCGCCGTCGATGAACGCCTGGGCAAAGATGCCATCAGGACCAAAGAAGTACACGTCTTCCAGGCCCACATCGGCCATCTGCGGGACCAGCAGCACAGCCTGCTGCTGGTAACCGCCGAAGAAGATCGCTTCTGGCTGTTCGGGAACCAGCTCGGTCAGCACCGGGCGGAAGTCCTGGTCGGTCACGCTGATGCCCTGGAAGGCTACCACTTCGCCGCCCAGTTCGATAAACGCTTCCTGAACCACTTCGGCCAGGCCCAGGCCATAGGTGTCGTTGTCGTGCAGCACGGCCAGCCGCCGCACACCAAGAATCTTGTACAGGTAGTGCGCATCCAGCACGCCCTGGTCAGCATCCAACGGCGCGGTGCGGTTAAAGACACTCAGGTCGCGCGTGGCCAAGACGGTCGCGGTGGCGCTCGGCGACACCATCGGCAGACGCGCATCTTCATAGATGTCCGACGCCGCGCTGGTGGCCCCAGAGCAGGAATGCCCGGCGACCGCCACAATCTCCGGATCGGACACGACGCGGCTGGCCACCGTTGTCGCCTGGTCGCCAGAGCAAGCATCATCTTCGACGACCAGTTCAATGGGCCATTCGCCCAGGACACCGCCGTCGGCGTTGAACTCTTCGACAGCCAGTTCGCCAGCCTGCTGAATATCCACGCCCATTGGCGCAATGGGGCCGGTCAGGTCTGTCACCAGCGCAATCTTCACGGTTTCGCCCGGCGGCACGATTACCTGGCCATCGTCGCCCTGGCCATAAACAGGGCTAACTGCCAGCGCCAACACGACAATCAAAAACACAAAACGAAGGGATTTCATGTTACGCATAATTTGAGTTCTCCTCATGCACTAGTAGTTGTTCTGGAATGTTGTCAAAAATAGTGACCGCGATCGGTAGGAGTGTCGATTCATAGTTGGCTTTTTCCACACCTCCTTAATAACCTGACTTAGCTATGCATGATAACAGAAAAAAGAAATCTCGTCACAATATCATCACAAGGTCTTGCTCTTGAACATTGGACGAGGCATGATGCAGAATACTAGCGAAAGGCCGTTCTTTGTTCACGCGCTTCCTTTATGCAAATTGCACAAGGGATTCCCTCCCGCCAGCCCCTACCCTGCGCGTGGATGTCTGTCCGCCTC
>JAADYV010000218.1 GCA_010092855.1 Chloroflexota bacterium
CGCTATCGGGACCACCGTCGAGATGGTGTTGGTCAGCGCATTGGGCGCATCCATTTCCATCCGGATGTAGTTGTCTGTCAGCCCGGAATTACGGAACCCCGCCTCTGATGCACCCGTAACCTGCTCCCATAACACCCGCTGCGGTTGGCCGATAAATCGCGCCCAGAATCGTTCCGCTCCCGCATCGGAAAGCGCCAGCAGCCGTGCACTACGCGCCTTTTTGACTGCATCTGGCACTTGCCCTGCCATGTGCGCGGCGGCTGTTCCTGCACGCTGCGAATAGCGAAAGACGTGGATTTTCATGAAGTCCATTTCCTGGGAAAAAGCATAACTGGTCTCGAATTCGTCATCCGTTTCGCCAGGAAAGCCGGTGATCATATCGGAGCTAAGCGCCAGGTCGGGAATCTGCGCGCGGGCAGCGGCTACCAGTGCGCGGAAAGACTCCTGCGAGGTGCGGCGCGCCATGCGTCTGAGCGTGGCATCGCACCCGCTTTGTAACGGCAGGTGCAGATGCCGGCACAGGCGTGGATTCTCCCACAGCGTGAAGAAATCCGGCGACAGGTCCCAGGGTTCTAGCGACGACAGCCGCAACCGGGGAATGTCGGTATGTGCCAGCCCCGCCCGCACCAACTCCGCCAGGCCGTCCTGCTGCCCAAAATCGTGACCATACGACCCGAGGTGCACGCCGGTCAGCACCGCTTCCTGATATCCGGCGGCGTGCAGCGCCTGGACTTCGCGCACTACGTCACCCAGACGACGGCTGCGGCCCGGCCCACGCGCGATGGTTGTCACGCAGAACGTGCAGCGATTGTTGCAGCCGTCCTGTACTTTGACGAATGCGCGTGTACGCCCCAGTGCTCCTGCGACTGGCTCGCGGACCACCGGCTCCAGGTCAAATATCTCCGTCGGAACCTCGCTTTGGAGCACCAACGGCACCAAACGATCCTTGTTCACGTTATCGACCACGTGCGTCACGCCGGGCAGTGCATCCACTTTCTCCGGCGATAGGTGCGCATAGCAGCCCGTCGCCACGATCTGTGCCTCCGGGTTGGCACGGTTCAAGCGTCGAATCATGTTGCGGCTGGACCGGGTGGCCTCGCGCGTGACAGCGCAGGTGTTCACGATGCACAGGTCCGCATCTTCTGCTGCGTGCACCAGGGTATGCCCCAGGTGCTGGAACTGGCGCGCTAATGTCTCGATTTCACTTTGATTCAACCGGCAGCCAGTGGTTTCCAGGTATACCCGCATTATTCCGAGCCTATATTATTCCGTCTGATCACCGTTGGGAAGGTCTGAGTTGTTGTCACCGTTGTTGCCAGCGCTAGCGGTCTGCACCATCGACGGATCAGGCCGGTACACGTACAACGCCGCTGCTTCGATCATAACGGGACGGCCAGTCTGTTGACCAGTGCCCGCCATCAACGCGATCCGACCCTGGCCGAAGGCGGCGTCCACCAAAATATCAGTCGTCGGGCCGGACAAACATGTGCCGTCCGCGCTCCACATGCCAGGCAACCTCTCGCTGGCCAGGCACAGCGGCAGCGGTTCGCCGTTGGCGAAGAAGCGAAAGCTGTCCCCAACGGCTACCACCCGCAGCTCGTTGGCTGCTTCGATCCCAGCAATAGCTTCGCTGGCGTGCCAGGCGCTGATCACCTGGCGTTCGCCGTTCTGCACCTTTTCGACGGCATACTGCCCGTCGCTGCGCACGATAAGCGCGAAATAGTTCGCCGCATCCTGGAAGCGGAACAACACCCCGTAATGGCTGTCCGGCGGTCCGGCGGCAGGCCACATCCGCACCTGCAGGTCCATGTCGGCGAACTGCCGGTCCAGCGGGGACCACGTGCGCGCGCCAGGAGTCTGGCCTGCGTCTGTCACAACCAGGATCGGGCCAACTAACTGCTGGCTGCGATCTTCGGCCACGCTGATACGCGCAGTGTGCGCCAACCGCACGGCGGAATCACCCTCGAAGAATGTCCACTCGTCGGCATAGGGGTTAAAGAAGTCATTTTCCTCGAACGAGGCCGAATACACCACGTCACCAGGGTACGTGCGCTGCATCTCGTTGGGTTTTGGTCCCAGTATGGTCAGATTGTCGAATGCAGCTTCAATAGTGCTACCGCTGATGGTGCCGGTTGCCAGCGCGATCTGGCCTTGCTCAAAGTCGTCATCCTCGTACACATACGTTGGGTCAGCAGTCCAGCAAGTGTCGCGTTGGATAGGAGACCACTGTGCATTCAGATTTTCACCACGCAAACACAACACCAGCGGTTCCCCGTTGACGAAGAAGCGAAATTGGTTGCCAGCGCCCACCACACGAATATCATTCGACAGTTCCCCAGACCGGATGACATCCGGCGCGATCCACGTCCAGGGGCTGACCTCCTCGAAGACACCATCCTTGACCTTAATTAGTGAATAATCTGCATCACCGCTGATCCGGAACATGTAAAAGTTCTCATCGTCCCGGTAGCGGAAGATCACGCCATACTGGCTATCCTCCAACGGTCCGGAAATCTGGCGCACCGTCACGCGCAGATCAAACGCACCAAACCTGCGATCCAGTGTGCTCCACACTACTTCTTCGGACAAACCAGACCCGTACTTGATCGCCAGCCAGTTATCCACAGCCGGAAAGTTAGGAACAGTGGTAGTTTGCGCATCCGGTGAGACAATGGCAGTGTCAGGCGCTGTGACAGGATCAGATGGAATATCCGAAGCTAATGTAAGCGACTTACTCTCAATGCGCGCCTCATCCGAGCCCTCATAGGTGTCCCATTCCAGGCGGTCGGTGTCGCGTCCGCCGGAAAGCGCCGTGTCAAAGGACGTGGCATACAGCAACTCACCGGGCTCAGGATCAGGCACCGGCAATTCATATAACCAGTCGGTCATCACCCCAAGCGTTACGCCCATTCCGATCACGACCAACACCCACAGCCCGATCACGGCTCGCTGCACGCGCCGCAGCGCTGGATTGGTCGCCGTGTTTTCAATGCTCAGCGCCTGGCGCACCTGCCGCGAAAAGAGCACGCGGACCAGATACCATACCGCCAACCACGACTGCAGCACCAGAACGCCGGCCACCGCGCCGAAGACCCACGTTGACGCACTGGCGGGGATGTAGCTGATGTCCAGATGCCAGAATACCCACGCCGCCGGAAAACCGGTCAACAGCAGCAGCGCCGCGAATGCTCCAGTCCAGCGACCAGTGCGTCGACGTGCACCAACATGCTGCGAGGTACGCAGCAGCACCAGGCTGGCAAACCCTAACACCACGATCACCAACACCAGGACCTGGGTTTCAGTTTCATAGACTTTGCTGGTTCCACTAACCTTCAGCGTTTCCCAGTCGAGCTTCAGGCTGGTCAGTTGCAGGTTAAACAGGTATACCGTCAGGCCGACAGCCGCCACGAACGCCGCGATGCCAGCCAACGCCAAGTGCACGCGCATCGCGGGCAGCACCCAGTGAGCACGAGACCCGCGCCTGGTCCGGCGCTGCTCGTTGTCGTCCGCCGCCCGGTGAATGGGTCTGATCGCGTCTGTCATTCGTCGTCCTGCGCTCTCTCTAGCCAGTCGATCACCAGCACGTCATCGAACACAATGTCCACGAACCCGCTGCCGCTTTCCTCACCTTCGCGGGCCTGGGCAAACAGCCCGAAGCTTTCACCCGCCGGACGTTCGTCCAGGACAAACACGACGGGTTCCGCATTGTTCACCACCAGGCACAGCGTCGTGGACTGCACATCGAGCTGGATGCTGAACGTTGTCTGGCCGGGTTCTAGTGTGAACGCGCCGCCAGTCTCTCCTGGCGCAGCATCTTCGGGTGGAATATCCAGTACAATTCCATCCTGCCAAGTACGCACCTGCCAGTCGCCATCTGGTGTGATACCGACTGTCACAAAGTTTTCGTCACTCTCGTAAAACACCACCCACCCAAAGAACGAAGCGCGACTACCGTCCACAAATGTGACTGTCACTTCGGCGTGGTAGTTCGCCAAGGGCACATCGAAATCTGGGACCGACCACACCGCCACATCCGGCGAGTTGACCTGCATCCGCAGCCCCTCGTTGTCATAGGCTACCACCGCTTTGGCCGTCTGAGGTTCGCGCCAGCGGCTGCTGAAGGTCGAAAAATCGTCTTCGAACAAGACAACACCGGACGGCGTGGGCATGGGGGTCGGCGTAACCGTCCCAGCGGACCCATGCGATATCCCCGCCGCCAATACCAGCAGCGTCAGCAGCAATCCGCTGAATATCCACATGATGGGTTTCACGCCCGTTCCTCCTGTACGCCCTGCTTACAAATGAGTTGGTCGTCCCGGCTCAATTGGGCGATTGTATCATGCCCGGTGGGGTTCGTACATGACGGAATTGCAACGCTTACCGGATACTATAGGGGACTGGTTCACAGTGGAGCCAGTTCAGGGAAGTGATGAATATTGCTTGGGCGCTATCCGCTATTCGCGCAATTCGTCGAGTGCAGCAGCAGCCAACCGGCCATAGCCGGTCTCGCGGCCTACCTGGTCGATCACGTAGTAATAGGCATTTTCCGCTGCATACACATCGCCCAAATCTTCCTGGATGCGCCCAAAGTAGTAGCGGGTGCGCGGGTTCGAGCCATCCATCGCCAGGGAGACATTGAGTTGCTCGAATGCCTGGCTGATGTCGCCCACCTGCAAGTAAGCTACGGCCAGGCTGGTGCGAAGATGGGCGTCATCAGGCGTCCGTTCCACCGCCTGTTGGATAAACGCCAGGCCCTCCGCTTCCAGTTGGTAGTCGTCTTCGGCATAAAACGCTGCCAAACTGCGCGTCCAGCGGATATCGTCGGGCGCTAACTCGACGGCGGTTCTAAACCACTCCGCTGCGCTGTCGAGGTCAGCCATTCGCCGCCAAGCTTCGCCCAGTTCGACAGCCAGCGCGGGATTATCTGAATCGAGCAGTTGGGCGTTGCCGAAAGCTTCCAGCGCTGCCGCGTCATCGCCCACACCACGCCAATGCTGCCCCAACAGGAAAAAGATCACTGGGTCGCGCGGAGCAATCTCCAGCGCTGCCCGAAGCTGTGGCAAACCGTCCTGCCCCTGCTGGTCGCGCGCGAAGCCAAGATAGGCCAGCGCAGTGGAATTGACGGTGTTGACCGCGACTGCCGCCTCGAAGGCGCGTTCGGCCAGCGCCCACTCGTTCTGTTCAATCAGGATCAGGCCCAGTGCGGTATGCGCGTCCGTCAACGGCACATTGTCGTAGGACGCCAGCGCAGTCTGGATGCGGCCAGCGCGTTCCGCCCAGACTGAATCGGCTGGAATGCGGTCAAGGTAAGTAACTGCCTGGGCCACATTCGGACCGGTGGCATCCAACACGACCAGAATCGCCAGCAGGTAAACAGCTTCGGCTTCCTCAGCGCTCTGTGCGGCAAGGTTGTTTAGCGCCGTCTCCAGCGTGGCCTGGGCCAGCGGCGGTTGTCCCTGGGCGATATACTGACGCGCCTGCGCAAGTGGGTCAATGAGCGTGAGGTCAGGTCCATCCAGTCGCAGGGCCGGTGCATTCGTTCCCCGGATGGCCAGGATGGTAGCGAGCTGTTCGCGGCGTACCGCATTCCACCCCTCAATTTCGACCACTGTGTACAGAAAAGCCTGCGCGGATGCATACTGCTCTGCATCCAGGCTGGCGAACACCAACTGTTCGTAGAACGCGGTCCGGTGCTTCGAATAGCCCAATGCCTGTTCAACCGTCGCCAGCGCCAGGTCATAATCGCCCTGCCGGGTCGCGCGCACCCACCCGGTGATTTGTTTGCTTTCAGGAGCGGGATTGACAGCCAACACTAGCCCAATGGCGACCACCAAGCGCACGATTATGGCTACAGTGCGCACTATGGGGGAAGAAAGCATGGCTCTACAATCAGGCCAGACCCAGGGCTTTGGACACCGTTGACTCGATCTCGTCGGGGGTGAAGGGCTTAACGAGGTAACTGTGGATTTCTTGCAGCTTGCCCATCAAGCGGTTGGCCGGGTCGCCATAAGCGGTGATCACGATAATCTTGGGCAGCTTTCCCCCCCGCAGATTTTCTTTGATCGTGTCCAGCACTTTCCACCCGGTCATATCCGGCAGCGCGATATCCAGGATAACCAGGTCCGGGCTTTCGGACTCGTAGACTTCCAACGCTGTGCCGCCATGCGTTTCGTGGAACACCTTGAGATTCATGCGTTCCAGCGTCACCTGGATCACCTCGGCCAGATCGACAGCATCTTCAACCACCAAGACGGTGTGTGCCGGTTCTCCTTTTTTCTGAGACCCATTGCCAGAAGCTGTGTCACTCATCGTTTTTCTCTCTTCATCATATTGACTCGCCTGCCACCCCATTATAGCCTATGCGCTGCACACCCGCTGTGTTTGCTCAAAGAAGCCGTACCTCGTTATAATGCACGCCAGACTCATGCAGTCGCGCACGATTAAGGAGCGAGCGATTATGCATCCCAAACAACAAATCCAACAAGATTTGAAGACCGCCATGAAAGCGGGTGATGCCCAACGCCGCGATGCGCTGCGCATGTTGATGGCTGCCTTCAAACAGGTTGAGGTCGATAAGCGCATCGAGCTGTCAGAGGATGATGCGCTGGGCGTATTGATGTCCGAGGCCAAGAAGCTCCGCGAGTCGGTGCAGGAAATGTCGGACGCTGGGCGCACAGAAGAAGTTGAAAAACTCACCTTCGAGCTAAGCGTGATCGAGTCCTATTTGCCGCAGCAGCTCACACCGGACGAGATCGAAACGCTGGTCCGCGCCGCGATTGACGAAGTGGGCGCGACCACGCCCAAAGACACAGGCAAGGTAATGAAGGTACTTATGCCGAAAGTCAAAGGCCAGGCGGATGGCAAACAGGTCAATGCGATTGTTCAGAAACTCCTTGCCCGCTAGGTCCTGGCTTGAAGAATGCTAGCGACACGAGGCGGGTGCAGCACGGCCCGCCTTCGATTGTCTCAGGTAACAATGGTCTCAGGTTGTAGCATGGAGCAAATCCTCAAAAACCGGCAGGAACAGGTCCAACGTGCGCTCCGGGTGAGCGTCTATGTGCTGCTGCTGCTTATTTTCGTCCTCACCGGTGGCATCATCGTGGCCTACGATGCTTTGATTCCATCTAGCAGCAAGCTGGCGTTGACCGAAGGCCAGGCTGCCCCGCGAGATGTGCTGGCCCCGCGCAGTCTGCAATTCGAGAGCGATGTACTGCTGCGGGAGAAGCAGGAAGAAGAAATCGGCGCGGTGCGCCCCATTTACGATCCACCGGACACGAGCATTGCGCGCGAACAATCACACCTGGCACGTCAAATCCTGGACTACATCGAGAATGTGCGCTTCGACGACTTCGCCACCGTCCAGCAGCAGCGCGAGGATATTTCCGCGATCACGGACCTGAGTCTCAGCCCGCAAGTGGTCGATACACTGCTGAACATCAGCGATGACGAAGAATGGCGAGAAATTGACTTACAGATCGTACGCCTGCTGGAACGGGTGATGGGCGGCGAGGTGCGCGAAGACACGATCCAGTCGATCCGCGACAACCTGCCCAACCAGATCAGCGCCAGCTACAGCGAATCTGAAGTGCAGGTGATTCAGGCGATTGTCAGCGACCTGATTCGGGTCAACTCGTTTTACAACGAAGAACTCACCCGTCAGGAGCAGGAGCGTGTAGCCGAAGATGTCCCCATCGAGATGCGCACCTTTGTCGAAGGCCAGGTCATTATTCGCGAAGGTGAAATCGCCAACGAAGCACACATCGAAGCCCTGGACCGTTTTGGGTTGCTGCGCGTAGAAGAGCGCAAAGCGGCCCAGTTTGCCGGCGGGCTGCTGGGCATGGTGTTGATCACAACCCTGCTGGGCGTGTATATCCGCATGTACCATCCCGGCGTATTTCTTGACCCACGCTTCATGATTCTGCTGGGGGTGCTGTTCCTGGTTTTTCTGGCCGGCGCGCGCATTGTCAGCGGAGACGATAGTGCCCAATACTATTTTTATCCCTCGGCTGCGCTGGCGTTCCTGGTCACGACCCTGGTCAGTCCACAGCTCGCCATCGTCATGACCATATCGCTGGCAACCCTGGCGGGTTTTATGTCGGGAGACTCGTTTGAGTTCACGATTTTGGCTGGTACCAGCGGCATCCTTGGCATTCTGGCGCTGGGGCGAACCGAGGGCCTCACCTCCTATTTTAGGGCGGGCATCGCGGTCGGCCTCGTAAGCATCGGCGTGGCAGCGTTTTTTGCGTTGGGAGCCGAGACATCAGTGGATTTCTTCGTCATCGCCACCAAAATCGCGGGATCGGTCGTGAACGGGCTGCTTTCGGCGGCGGTTGCCCTGGCCGGGTTGTACGTGATTGGCAACCTGCTCAACATTCCCACCAGTCTAAAGATCTTCGAGCTACTGCAACCCAATCATCCCTTATTGCAGGAGCTACTGCGCAAAGCGCCTGGCACCTACCAGCACAGCCTTCAGGTCGCTAACCTGGCGGAACGGGGTGCCCTGGAAATCGGCGCGGATGCAGCACTGGTGCGCGCAGCAGCAATGTATCACGACGTTGGCAAGATGAGCCGCGCACATTTCTTTGTCGAGAACCAGGTCGATGGACGCAATCCGCATGATAAGCTGAACGATCCCTACCAGAGCGCCCAGATCATCATCAACCACGTCGTCGAAGGCGAACGCATTGCCCGGCGCTATCGCCTGCCCGCCCGGCTGCGCGATTTCATTCTGGAACATCACGGTACGACCCAGGTCAAATATTTTCACAACCAGGCGTTAGAACACACGGAACACACCGGCGAAACCGTTGACATCGCGCAGTTTACCTACCCTGGTCCGCGCCCCCGCTCGCGCGAAACCGCAATCTTGATGCTGGCCGACGGGTGTGAGAGCAGCGTGCGCGCCCGCCGTCCAGAAGATAAAACGCAAATTCAAGAGACAGTGGACTTCATTTTCGAAACGCGCCTGCAAGAACGGCAGCTTGACGACAGCGGACTGACGCTCAGCGACTTGCGCGTGCTGCGCGACACGTTCCTGTCCGCTCTGCACGCCGTCTTCCACCCCCGCATTGCGTACCCAGGTGCGCCGAGTCGTGTAGAAGAAGGCGACGAGAAACCCTCCCAACTGCCGCCGGGCGAGGAACAAGATGCGGATGCCGTCATTGCTGACAAAACTGCTGCCCCGGACGAAGCAGCCGCGACCGATGAAGAAACACAAGCAGATATCCAGGCTGGCGATGAAGACGACGGCACAACCGAGGACCAGCCGGGTGTCGAAGCCGAGGCGGAAGCGATTGTGCCAGAGCCGGATGTGAAAGAATCTTCCGCTGAGGGAGAAAAACCAGAAGACCTTGCAGCCGTGCCATTGGATAACGTTAAGGCCGCGCAAGCTGGTGACGGCGGTGAACCTGTCCAAGATGCGGAAGCTGACGCGGGGATTGACGGCGCGGAAGATAGCAGCGGACCGGACGAGGATACGGATAAAGATACCGTCACTGCTCCTAAAACGGGTCGCGCTTCGGAAACATCTGCGACTGTAAAGCCGGAGACGGATGACCAGCCGGCAGCGGAACCAGAACCAGATACGGACGACATCCAGCCATGACCGCGCCGGAATTCGACATCAATCTCCACAACCTGGTAGACGATGCGTTGCCACTCGAACGGCTGCGCGAGGCTGCCATCTGGGTACTGCAAGCGCATGACGTACCGCTGGACACCGGTCTGTCCATCGTGCTAACGGACGATGAGCATGTGCGTGAGTTGAACCAGCAATTTCGCGGGATTGATGCGCCGACCGATGTGCTTTCGTTTCCGGCGGAGACGGAGGAGACGAGCGCAGAACCGTATCTGGGGGACCTGATCCTGGCGCTGCCCTATATCCGCAGCCACGCAGACCATCCCCTGGTCGACGAGTTGGTCCTGGCCGTAATACACGGCACACTGCACCTGTTGGGCTACGATCACGACACAGCAGAGCACGAAGCCCAGATGTGGCAGGCGCAAGCACAGGCATTGGCTGCGCTGGGTGTCCGGATCGTCGTACCTCGCTTTTCGGTTGCTACGCCGGACGAGTCGCCGGATAGTCCAACGACAAATCGAGATTGAGCAGGTGGTGCAGGTGACCTATTCGCCGTTTTCTCGCCGTTCGCGCACTCGTTCCAGCCGGGGGCATGTGCGTGTCACCCAAACCCCGAACTGGCCGCTGTGGGTGGCGGCAGGGCTGGGCATCATTCTGGTATTGATCACGCTGGGAATCGTAATTCGGCGCCTCGTGGCTCCGCTGTTCGATGAAGACTCCCAGCCTGGTGATAACCGCACCTGGCTGCACTTCAGTTGGGCAGAAACTCCCCCCGATCCTGATGTGATCGATCGGCTGGCCACCCGCCTGGAAGACAATGAAATCTCGCTGGTGTACTTTTTGGGAACAGGATTCAGCCCGAGCACCAATGACATCGTTGACGGACCGTACCGGGCCGAATTCATGGCCGCCCTGCGCGACGCTTATCCCGATGTCCGGATTCTGCTGTGGTTGTACATGGAAGGTGAATCGCTGCTCGACCTGGAGCAGCAAGCGCGTGCCGTCGACCTATCCAGCCGGGCGGTATCCGAGTGGGGATATGACGGTGTACATCTGAATATCAACCGCGTGGTCAGTGGGAGCCCTACCTTCATCAAGCTGGTCACCGATGTGCGTGACGTCATTGGTCCGGATGCGTTTCTGTCGGTGATGGTGCCGCCCGACTACCGGCCTGTTGACGCAAGCATCCCCACCAGCCCAATTGTGATTCCAGCCGAATATACCTGGGAAGAAACCTACAAGCAGGAGGTAGGCCTTTTGAATGTGGACGAAATAGTTATCCAGGCGTTCGCCAGTGGGCTGGATACCACCGCCGACTACGAGCTGTGGGCCGCATACCAGGTCGAAAGTTACACCGTCGCGTTGGACCAGTTCGATTTTGATGTGGACGTGGTGATCGCGCTGCCCACTTATGAACCAATTAACGAAGGCGACCGCATCTACCTTGACCCGGATATCGAGAACATCCGGGCCGCTATCAACGCGGCAAAGCAAGGCATCTCGCAGGCGGGAGAGGCAGGTGACCGAGTCACCGGCGTCGGCGTCTACGAATACGCCGAAACCGATGACCTGGAATGGTCGATCTTCCGCGAATTGTGGCTCGGTGAGGATTGATGCCTGTTACCGGATTACAAGCCGGTTTCCTCCCGCGCCAACCACGACCCCCTCTACGGTCAGCAGCCCATCCACATCTGCCATGATCTCGCCTGTTTGCAGCACAACACCGTCCTCCAGGCGTTCAGTCTGCCAAGTGTAGGTCGTGCCGGGCGCGACTTCGAACGCCTGCAACCGCCGAGGCGTGACGCTTACGGTTTGCGCGCCATCCAGCGACCGCAGCACAACCGCCCATTCGTCCGGCGTATCGACTGGCGGCCCGGCAAAGTCATTCCACGACGCCGACCACTCGATAGAAAGGTTGTAGCCCCCCACACCGTCTGGCGGAATGCCCAGACTCCTGGAAGCGTTACTGAACGCAGGCAGACTTTCATCCTTACGGAACATGAGTTCATCAAAGTACCAGTTGGGATGGTAGCGGAAACCCAGCCAGGTATGATCGTCGGGCGTAATCTCGGCAATGAAGGCGCGGTTGCCCAGGTAAAAGTGGGCATATGACGGGCGCGCAACCGTCTCCCAGTCGATGACCGTGTCCGCGGTGCCGTGCGCAATGGCGATAAACGCCATCTCGTCCCCGCGCCGGACCGACAGTTGTTCGCCCAAGTTTTGCCAATCCCATACACTTGTGCCCTGGTACGCTGCCAATCCCACCGCATCCGACCCACGAATCTCCACCGGCAGATTCAGCGCCCGCGCACCCCATTTGCTTTCCAATTCGGGCAGCCACAGTTCAGCCGTCGCATAATTCATCATCGGCTGGCTGGCAGCGGCAGCAGCGAAAACCTGTGGATACCGCTGGGCCAGCATCAGCGCCCCTGTGCCACCCATCGAATGCCCGTAGACGTAGATGCGATTCTCGTCGATGGCGGGCAAATCGGGGGCCTGGATGACCTCGCGCAGCGTTTGCATCAGCCGGGCTTCGGTATAGTTGACAATCGGCCCAGACGTGACCGGCGCAGAACTGTGGTAATTGTGGGTGGCGCTGAAGCCGAAATACCAGCTCTGGTTGGGATCGTCCGCCCACACGTGCACCGCGCACCAGCCATATGGCGCGGAATCAGGCGCAGCATAGCGTGTACCCCAGCCTTCGATGTGCAGGATCAATGGCAGCTCGTCGGGGACCGGTTCGCCACACGTTTCCACCGTCGGCAAGCCTACCCAGTAGTTGTAGGCATACTGCTGGCTCTCGACCGCTTCCAGTTCGGCCCAGTTGGGCAGCCCCATCCAGTAGTTGCCCGCACGCGGCGCGTCGTAGGTGGGATTGTAAGCGGCGTAATTCATAAACTGCGTGTAGACGCGGCTGTTGCCGTCCGGGGAACGCCAGGCCAGCACCGGTTGGGGACCGGCTGGAGTCTCGTTCACCGGACCTGCTGTTAGCAACGTGCCGTTGGGAAGCTGCACGGCATAGTAGAATGCCCCGGCTTCCTGCGCCGTCCACACGAACAGCCCGGTGCCGTCCACCAGTTCTGGTCCCAGGTCGTCGATGACGTAGTTCCGCAGCGAGCGGTACGCGCCATCCTCGTAGGGCGGTTCGACCGCGCGGGCGCGTTCCGTCCAATACACGCCCGACCACTGCGGCACCTCAGCGATTACCTGCGCGCTTTCCAGATTGCCCATCGTGATGGGTGCAGCGCTGCGGTAGACGCGGTAGGTGCTGGTCGCATCGCCCGGCACCTCCGGCCAGGTGAGGAACGTTTGCCCGCTGCGGTGTGTGGCCGTGAGTTGACCGGTGGGCACAGCGGCAGCAACCGGTTCCTCGGCGGGGGCGGCTGCCACCGGTGTGGATTCCGCCAAACCGTTCGCGCTGCGCAGCAAAACCGCCGCCTGCCCCGGCTGCACGGTCACAGTTGTCACTTCAGCCAGTTCCACCCGCCATCCGGAGATATCAGCATCTTCCGGGATGTCTCCGCCGCCGACCGTCCCCGTTACCAGTTGCATCGGACCGTCCAGCATCAGCGTGATAGGCGTCCCAGCCGGGTCAGGGTTGACCAACACCAGGCCATTACTATATTCCCGTGCATACAGGCTCACCACATTTTGCAGCTCCTGGACCGTTTCCGGCAACGGGTCCAGCGCATAGCCGATGGGCAGCTCGTATTCGGGGAACCACTCCACATCCTGGCTAATGTCCAGGTTGATGTACGTGTGATCCCCTTTGATCAACAGGTAGTTGGCCAGAGTCCATATGCGTTCGGATGGGTCCGAGACGTAGCTTTGCGCGATCACGATACGGTCCTGGTTGACCAGGGCCAATACGCGGTCCATCTGTAACTGCCAGTCTCCAAACTCGAAGCGCTCATACTCGCCCCAACCAGCGAATCCCTCGACCATCACGCCATCAGCCCGGCTGTAATCGGTTACTTCGCGGCTGGTGACGAGTTGCCCGGCGTTCACAATCAAGACATACTCGCCCAGCGTTTCGTTCGCCCACGCCAACCAATCATTGATGCGGCGCGTCCATTCGGCTTCGAATGCTTCATCGTAGGCGGGTAGGGCGGGCCGCCAGTCCTCGCTGCCCAGAAAGCTGGGCACGGTCACGCTGTCGGCGAACAGGCCATCGTTGTCATTCGCCGCCAACTGGTCCAGCACCTGGCCGCCCCACCAGCCACGCCATCCAGCCTGATCGGTGTCCGCCAAGTACCAGCCCCACGCACACCAGGACACGCGCTGCCCATCGCGGTGGTACAGCCAGTCTTCATCAACCACATCATCGCCCGGCCATTCCTGCACCCATTCGTCGCCGGAGATGATGTGCAGCCATGCGCCGGTAGGCTGACAATTCGCGTCGGCAGTCCGATATCCCAATCCCAAACCCAGCCGGTAGTGCAGCACCACCAGGTCCGGGTTAAAGCTGCGCAACCGCTGCGCGCCACTCAGGGTGAGTTTTTGCGTCCCGGCGTAATGCGTCGCTGCGAACGCGGCCTGCGCATCCGACAGATTGTGCACGTCAATCTGGTCATTAAAAACGTGAATGCCGTCGATTGTGGCGGGAAAAGGTCGGACAGTCTGCGCGCTAAGTTCTGCTGCACCACCGCCCACATACACGCCTGCCACCAGCATCACACCCACTGCCAATACCGCCCATCTGCTCATACTCGTCTCCTCCTTGTTTTAATTTGTGTGGTGAAAAAAATCACATAACGACACAAGGGAACACCGTCTGTGCCAAACACCTGTGGCCAAACCACGTGAGGTGGTCAATTGGCGATTATCGCCCGTCGAACCGTGCAAATAGCACCTGTTCAGCTATCGTCCTCTTTTCCCTCAAGTGCTGTACGTCGTTTCGCTCGTTTATGCTTTTTGTCTTTTAAAACCAGTACTTCTCGCACGTACTTCAAATTAAGGCTTTTGGTAAACTAATACTATAGAAGCTAATTTATTGTGATGAAGCGCACAAATAGAGTATTTGTGACAAAAAGCACAAATAGAGCTTTTTCGCCCCAATTACAGTTTGAGCCAGAAAGGAGCGATCCTTCGCCGATTTGTACTCCATACCATCTACCGTCTACCGATAAATAGTCGGAACACCAACCCTTTGCGCGTACACTCCATTTTACTCCCCTTAAGGGTTTTGGTGTTTGTATAAGTATTTGAATGAGGAGGTAGGCTTTCTTGAACACGCAAACCTTTTTTGATCGCGTAGTAGAAGCAACTCCTGGTGGTGAGCGGCTTAGCCGATGCCTGCAATGTGGATCATGTGGCGGCTCGTGCCCGTCTGGGGCAGATATGGACCACACCCCGCGCGGCATTTTCGCCTTGCTCGATGGCGGCTTCGAAGAAGATGTGCTAAGTAGCAATACCCCCTGGTACTGTGTTTCGTGCTACGCCTGTACCACACGGTGTCCGCAACAAATTCCCATCACCGACATCATGTATACGCTCAAGCAGATGGCCATCCACAGAGGCCACTACGAGCACCCACATGCCGCGAAGTTCTCCGAGCCGTTCATCGGCTTTGTCGAGCAGCGCGGGCGTAGTTTTGAAGCAGGTCTGGCGACACGCTATCACCTGTTCCACCGGCCCAGGGACTTCTTCCAACCTATGCAGTTTTTCAAGATGGGTATGATGGGGGCCAACATGATGCGGCACAATCGCCTGCCCCTGCGACCCAAAACCATTCGTGAGTTGGACGAGTTGCAGGCCATTCTCAACGAAGCCAAGGCCATCGCAGACCAGGAGGTATACGCATGACCAAAAAAACCTACGCTTACTATCCTGGTTGTTCGCTCCAGCATGGCAATCACGCCTACGGTGTTTCGACCGAAGCTGTTGCCCGCCAGTTGGATATCGAACTGGTCGAGATTGACGACTGGAACTGCTGCGGCGCGACCGAGTATATGTCCATCAACCGGTTGCCCGCCTACGCCCTGATCGCGCGCAACCTGGCCCGTGCTGCCAACGAAAATGGCGAGCACGATCTGGTGGTGCCGTGCAGCGCTTGCTTCTTGAACCTGCACAAAACTGACAAGCAGATGAAGGAATTTCCCGAATGGTCCGAGAAGATCAATCGCTCGCTGGCTGCGGGGAACCTACAATACGAACCGGGGACCATTAAGGTCCGCCACTGGCTGGAAGCGATCACCACCGATTTCGGCTCCGACAACCTCAAGACCAGGGTCAAGCGCCCCTTGTATGGTCTCAAGCTGGCCCCATACTACGGTTGCCTGGTGGCACGTCCTGACAGTGTCTTCGATAGCACCGAGCAGCCAACGGTGATGGATGACATGCTCGCAGCGTTGGGAGCCGAAGTCACCACCGACTTCTCACTCAAGACGTTCTGCTGCGGTGGTCATATGACTCAGATCAGTGAAGAAACAGCGCTGGGCATGATTCACCAGATCATCCACAACGCGGTCCAGGCCGGAGCCGACGCCATCGTGACACTGTGCCCGATGTGCCAGCTTAACCTGGACGTTTACCAGGGCTATGCCAACAACCTGTTCGAGACCGACTATGAAATGCCGATCATGTTCTTCACCCAGGTTATTGGCCTGGCGATGGGTCTGTCTCCCAAAGAACTCGGCGTTGGTCAAGAATTCGTGAGTATGCAGCCTGCAATCAAAAAGATTCAGGATGTGCCCCCGCCCAAGCCGAAGAGCGAACGCCGTCCCAAGCAGGCGCTCCCGATGCCAGTCATGCCCGAATAGGAGGCCATTCATGAGCGAAAACGAAAAACGTGTCGGCGTATACGTCTGTCATTGTGGCCACAATATCGCGGGCACAGTGGACGTTGAACACGTCGCCGAATGGGCCTATAACCTGCCAAATGTGATCATTTCGCGCGACAACAAGTTCATGTGCGCCAGCACCGGCCAGGAACAAATTGAGGAAGATGTCAAGGAATTTAATCTTACGCACGTTGTGGTCGCATCGTGTTCGCCCCACATGCACGAAAAGACTTTCCGCAACGCTGTCGAGCGGTCTGGCCTGAACCCGTACCTGTTCGAGATGGCCAACATCCGCGAGCACGCCTCGTGGGTGCATCCTGACGACCAGGACGGCGCAACCTCCAAAGCGAAGGCGCTGGTCAGCGCAGCCGTTCACCGTGTGCTGCACCACGAAGAGCTTACCCCCATGCAGGTCGAAATTCGGCCCGAAGTGCTGATTGTGGGTGGTGGTGTTGCTGGGATTCAGGCTGCGCTGGAGGTGGCCGAAGCCGGGCACCATGTCTACCTGGTCGAACGCGAACCCAGCATCGGCGGGCACATGGCCCAACTCGACAAAACGTTCCCCACGTTGGACTGCTCGGCGTGTATCCTCACGCCCAAGATGTTCGACGCGGGATCACACCCCAACATCACCCTGCTAACCTATGCCGAAGTTGAGCAAGTGGACGGGTATGTGGGCAACTTCACGGTCCGCGTGCGCAAAAAGGCCAAAATGGTCCACGAAGACCTGTGCACCGGCTGCGGCACCTGCTGGGAAAAGTGCCCCAAGAAGGTCATTGACACCGTCTTCGAGTCGGGCCTCGGCTATCGCAAGGCGATCTACCGCCCCTTCCCGCAGGCCGTGCCCAAGTATCCGGTCATTGATGTGGAAACTTGCATTTACTATGACACCGGCAAATGCCGTGCGTGCGAGAAGTTCTGCCCCACGGACGCTATCGACTTCGAGATGCAAGACGAGATCGTCAACCTGGAAGTGGGCAACATCATCGTCGCTACTGGCTACGATCTGTTTGATCCGCGCCGTATCCCGCAATATGGCTATGGCCGCCATGAAAATGTCTTTACCAGCATGGAGTTTGAGCGGCTCGTGAACGCGGCTGGCCCCAGCGATGGGCGGGTCGTGCTGCGCGATGGTGAAACCACCCCTCAATCGGTGGCTATCATCCACTGTGTGGGCAGCCGTGACAAAAACTACAACGGCCACTGTTCCGCGATCTGCTGCATGTACTCGCTTAAGTTCGCGCACCTGGTCAAAGAGCGGACCGAGGCCGAAGTCTACAACTTCTACATCGACATGCGCACCATCGCCAAAGGTTATGAGGAATTCTACGACCGGGTGTTGGAAGAAGGCGCGCACTTCATTCGCGGCAAAGTCTCCGAAATCACGGATGCAACCCACGCCTCGGAAGAAGAGGGAAAACTGGTCGTCGTGGCCGAAGATACACTCATCGGCAAACAGCGCCGCGTCCCGGTTGATATGGTCATCCTCGCGGTGGCGATGGAACCACGCGCGGATGCCGAGGAAGTCGCACACCGCTTTGGTATTGGCTGTGGCGATACCGGCTTCTTCACCGAGCGGCATCCCAAGCTGGACCCGGTAGCGACCGTAACCGAAGGCGTTTACATCGCCGGGGCCTGCCAGGGGCCGAAGGATATCCCCGATGCCGTTGCTCAGGGGTCGGCAGCAGCCGCGCGCGTACTCAGCGTCATTTCGCAGCGCGAGGTGGCGCTCGAACCAGTACGAGCCACCATCGACGAGGAACACTGCTCCGGCTGCCGCATCTGCAATACGATGTGCCCCTACCACGCGATTGACTTCATCGAAGCCGACAGCGTCTCGCGTGTCAATCCTGCGCTATGCAAGGGCTGCGGCACGTGTGTGGCGGCCTGCCCAAGCCAGGTGATCAGCGGCGCGCACTTTACCTTCGACCAGTTGATCGCCGAGATCGACGGCATCATGGTTGACGTGAATATTGATGAACCCCTTGTAGCCGCGGAGATGGTGTGATGAGCGAAAACGGAACTTTCAAGCCCGTGATTGTGGGCTTTTTGTGCAACTGGTGCTCCTATCGCGCTGCTGACCTCGCGGGAACCTCTCGCATGGGCTATCCCGCCACACTGCGCGACATCCGCATCATGTGTACCGGACGGTTGGACCCGACCTTCGTGCTGCGCGCGCTGGAAAAAGGTGCAGACGGCGTGCTGATCATGGGCTGCCACCCTGGTCAGTGCCACTATCAGGAAGGCAACTACAAAGCCATTCGCCGTTTCGCACTGCTCAAACGCACGCTGCGCCAATTCGGCATCGAAGAGGAGCGCGTGCAGCTCCACTGGGCATCGGCAGCGGAAGGTGTCGAGTTTGCCAAGACTGTGGCCAAAATGACCGAAGAGATCACGGCGCTTGGCCCACTGGAATGGTCCCGCAACTGGCCCAACGAAGACCCGCACATTTATGCTGAGGAGGCCGCGCATGAGTAAGCCAAAACTGGCCCTATACTGGGCCTCGTCCTGCGGCGGCTGTGAGATCGCTGTACTCGGCCTGCATGAGAAGATTCTCGACGTGGCCGAAGCGTTCGATATCGTGTTCTGGCCGTGCGTGATGGACTTCAAGTATGAAGACGTAGAGGCAATGGAAGACGGCGAGATCGACGTGTGCCTGTTCAACGGCGCGATCCGCAATGATGAAAATGCACATCTCGCACATCTACTGCGCCGCAAATCGAAGGTGATGGTGGCCTTTGGCTCGTGTGCGTTCGGCGGCTCGATGCCTGGGCTGGCAAACTTCAACGACCGCGAGCAGATGTTCAACTACATCTACCACGACTCGCCCAGCACCGACAACCCGGACGGCATCGTCCCGCAGCAGCGCACCGACATGCCCGAAGGTGAGTTGGTTCTGCCCAACTTCTGGAACACGGTCAAGACACTGGCGCAGGTCGTGCCGGTAGACTACTACCTGCCGGGATGTCCGCCAGAGGCCAGTTCCATCGAAACAGCGGTGACCGCTATTGTTTCGGGCGAATTGCCGCCGCCTGGATCGGTCATCGGGCCGGATATCACGGTCTGCGATGAATGCCCGCGCGAGAAGCACGAGAAGAAAATCTCCCGCTTCTATCGCCCGCAGGAAATCATCCCTGACCCCGACACCTGCCTGCTGGAACAGGGGCTGTTCTGCGCCGGTATCGCCACACGGTCTGGCTGCGGGGCACGCTGCCCGCAGGTGGGCGTCGGCTGCCGAGGCTGCTACGGTCCTAACGAGGGTGTTTACGATCACGGGGCCAAGATCATGACCGGTATCGCGTCCGTGCTGGATGCAGATACGCCCGAAGAAGTCGAAGCGATCCTGGATACGCTGCCCGACCCGGCAGGGTACTTCTACCGCTTCCACATGCCCGATTCGCTGCTGCGTCGCACCGCGCGCACCAACGGCAAGAAGCTGCTGGCGAGCGAACAGGTCGCGGCCAGTGAGCTCTAGCCAGGAGGTAAAATGATGACCCGCATTTCCATTGATCCCATCACCCGCCTGGAAGGGCACGGCAAGATCGAAATCTTCCTGGACAACAGTGGCAACGTCGAAAACTGCTATTTCCAGGTACCCGAACTGCGCGGCTTCGAAGTCTTCTGCCTGGGTCGCCCGGCGGAAGAGATGCCGCGCCTGACCAACCGCATCTGTGGCGTCTGCCCAGAAGCGCATCACATGGCTGCCGCCAAAGCGCTCGATGCCCTGTACAACGTCGAAGTACCGCCGGCTGGCAAGAAACTGCGTGAACTGCTGTATATGGCGTTCTACGTCACCGACCACACCACGCACTTCTACGCCCTCGGCGGGCCCGACTTCGTGGTGGGGCCGGATGCGCCCAAAGCTGAACGTAACATCCTGGGTGTGATCGCCAAGGTCGGGCTGGAAATCGGCGGCCAAGTGATCGCCACGCGCAAGCGCAACCACCAGGTAATCGAGATGATCGGTGGGCGCACGATTCACCCCGTCTCGGCGCTGCCCGGTGGGATGAGCCATCCCATCACGGAAGAACAGCGCCAGGAGATCATCGAGATCGCGCGCCAGAACGTCGAGTTCGCCCAGTTCACCATCGGCATCGTCAACGACATTGTGCTGGCCAACCAGGACTATGTCGACCTGATCGTGAGTGATGGTTATACCCAGCAGACCTACTACATGGGCCTGGTGGACGAGAACAACCATGTCAACTTCTACGATGGCAAGGTGCGCGTCGTTGGCCCAGATGGCGTCGAACACTGCAAGTATGCACCGGAAGAATACACCGAGTACGTGGCCGAGCACGTCGAACCCTGGTCCTACCTCAAGTTCCCGTATCTCAAGAAGGTGGGCTGGAAGGGCTTTGTCGATGGCAAGGACAGTGGGGTGTACTGTGCAACGCCGTTGTCGCGGCTAAACGCGGCAGATGGTATGGCGACTCCGCTGGCTCAAGCCGAATACGAGCGCTTCTACGAGACGCTAGGCGGCAAGCCGGTGCATCATACGCTGGCCACACACTGGGCGCGCTGCATCGAACTGCTCTATGCCGCCGAGCACATGCTCGAACTGGCCGAAGACCCCGAAGTAGCCGATCCTACCGTGCGCGCGCTGCCGACCGAGATTCCCACCGAAGGCGTGGGGATTGTTGAAGCGCCGCGCGGCACGCTGACGCACCACTATGTCACCGACGAAAACGGCATCCTCACCAATGTTAACCTGATCGTGGGCACAACCAACAACAATGCCCCGATCTTTATGAGCATCAAGGATGCTGCCACTGCTGTCATCAAAAATGGCGAAGTGAGCGATGGCGCGCTCAACATGGTCGAGATGGCATTCCGGTCGTATGACCCGTGCCTGTCGTGCGCCACGCACTCGCTGCCCGGTCAGATGCCGCTGGAAATGGTCGTTCGCAATGCAGATGGTGAGGTAACGCACCATCTCAGCCAGTACGTAGATGAATGCTTGTTGGACCAGCTCGACTGAGCGTTTTCGGATACATATAGACGTAAATCAAAACGGACGGGGCATATTGTCTCGTCCGTTGTTTTTACGAAAGAATGTGGGGAGAATTTATGCACAGGGAAGATAGACGCTGAAAGTTGTGCCTTGCCCCAACTGGCTGTCCAACACGATCTCGCCGCCATGCTGCTCAACGATGGTTTTGACAATCGAGAGGCCTAGTCCAGTGCCTTCCGCTTCTAAGTGTTCCTCGCGCCCTACCCGATAGAAGGCATCAAAGATTTTTGTCTGGTCTTCTTCGGGAATACCCAACCCATTGTCTATAATTTGGAGCAGCGCACGATCGTGTTGGGACTCAACAGCAACCTTAACCCAACCGCCAGCAGGTGTATACTTGATCGCATTGGAAACCAGGTTATCCACCACGCGCTCAAACCGCGGTGCATCCAACGAAACCGTAAACTCGTTTCCGAGCGGTTCAAACATCAGATCAAGCGGTTTGCGCTTCGCCAGCGCGCCAAACCCTGCAACCCACTTCTGGACCTGGTCAATAAACGGCACCGCTGAAAACTGTATTTCAGCGCCAGTGCCCATCTTGGCCAGGTCGAGAATGTCAGCAACCAACGTCCGCATTTTTTGAGAGGCATGCTGAATGCTGTCTAAAGCATCATGCATCAAACGCTCGTGTTCCGGTTGGACTTCAACTGCTTCTAATAGTGTGGCGAAACCGATGATAACGTGCAATGGATTCTTCAGGTCGTGGGTTGCCATATGAATGAAATCATTCTTCATTTTGTCGAGCGTTTCATATTGCTGCCGGTCCTGCTCCCGCAAGTGCTCGATTTGATGGCGTTGTTGAACGAGTTTGAACTGGCTGTTCACTCGTGCCACGACCTCCTGAATCTTAAAGGGTTTAGTGATGTAATCCACGCCGCCGGTACCTAACGCACGCACAATGCCATCTGTATCGGTGAGAGCGCTGATGAACAATACGGGAATATCACATAAATGGGGGTCTGCCTTTAGCACTTGACAGACCTCATAACCATCCATATCGGGCATTTGGATATCAAGCAAGATGATATCGGGATGTATGCTGCAAGCCGCATCCAGCGCCGTTTGGCCATCCAGGGCAGTGTGTATCACATACCCTTCTGCTGCGAGGATTCGACGCAGTAGGTTAATGTTTTTGAGATTATCGTCAACTATTAGTATTTGGCCGGTTCGTAGGGTATCAAACGCTGTAGTCATTTCCCAACCCTTAACACACCAACTCATTCATTATTCTATTTAAATACAATGCATGTAATCTGGCAAGTTTTTTACTCAAAATTAGGTTATAATTCATTTTTATCCTTGACTTGAGGTAGTGAATGTGATTGTCACCAACCTGTACGGTGAGATTTTGGGGTTTCTGAAAGGCATACAAGATGAGCGATAGCGATGTCCGGCCTATTGTTATTGGCTTAGGCAATCCAATTCTGACGGATGACGCGATTGGCTGGCGTGTAGCGGATGTGGTGCGGAATGCTTTGGCTCCCGACCTCCAGGTCGATATCGTGCAGGTGTGCCTGGGTGGGCTTTCGCTGGCCGAGATGCTGGTGGACTATCACCGCGCCATCATCATCGACGCCATCATGACCCGCGATGGTCAACCAGGGACGGTGTATCACCTCCATCTGACCGATCTCCCTGGCACATTGAATTCGGCCTCGGCGCACGACACCAACCTGACGACTGCGCTCAACGCGCTGCGCCGCCTGGGGGCCGTTGTTCCCGCCGATGGTGCCATCGAGTTTGTAGCCATTGAAGCGCAGGATGTACTGACATTTTCCGAGACATGCACGCCTGCTGTCGAAGCAAGTATTCCCTCTGCTGCGAATACCGTGTTACGCCTGCTTGGCGGCGATTCTAGCGCTTCTTGAAAGCGAACCGAACACTATTTCAGACCAATCTCCACCAATTTCCGTTTTGGTCCTTGACAAGCCGCGTTTCCCCGCTATAATGCTGCCTCGTGTTTGGTACACACCACCCAAACAAAGCAGTTCTCCAACCAAACACAAATTGCGCTTGTTTTTCAACCTGTCGTATGATATGATTATCAATACGACGCTGAACAAAGCGTAATGAGCAATACGCTCAAGTAACACTATCGAAATGGAGGTGTGAGACGCGGAATTAACGCACATGTGGGATAAGTTTTCCCAAAATGCGGTACCTGTGTCTCAAACCGGCGGAAAAGTCGGTTTTTTGTTGGCATCTCCGAGCACCTTAACAACAGCAGAGTGACAGGAAGCAAGCAGCAAAAGCAAGCGAGTGCGAACCCTGAAGAGAGACAAGACATCGGTCTTTGAGGACCGGTGAG
>JAADYV010000219.1 GCA_010092855.1 Chloroflexota bacterium
CCGCTATTGCGCCGCTATTGCACTGCTACTGCGCTGCTACTGCGCCGGATCAAGCACGCGGCCCATAAACAGCACCGAATTGGTACCGGTGTCCATGATCAGGTAGATGAATGGGCGGTCCAACGTAAGCCGCACAGGGTCTTCCGCACCAGGACCACCGCCCAGGCCCATGATCACTGCCGTCGCAGCGGCGGCCTCGGTGCCCTTATGATCGACCGTCACCGTCGCCTGGTGAATCACACTGCTGATGAACAGGCCGGACGAACCGGTCATACCCGAAAAACTTGCACCGGGACCGAACGCAACAGCCATGCCCATCCCGGCCAGCGCTGCGGCCAGGTCGAACTCGGATGTGGATT
Organism: Chloroflexota bacterium; assembly: GCA_010092855.1. Lineage (GTDB taxonomy): Bacteria > Chloroflexota > Anaerolineae > Aggregatilineales > Aggregatilineaceae > TC-15. Next base: position 360 of record JAADYV010000219.1, read on the forward strand.
CCCAGAGCGGCATGGTCAAAAACATGTCACGCGGCGCGATCTCCGCCAGGATGGTATCCAGCAAGGCAGGATCGAGTTCGCGCTCGAACGCCTCGAAGGTACCTGCGTCCGGCACGATGATCAGCATTCTGGCCTGCTCGCCTTCGTAGAACAACTGCACCACCTGGTATCCATCGCCTGCCAGGTAGCCAAAAATGGCAGAGTCGCGCATGAAGGGCGTCATCACCGTGCTGCCATCCAACCGGGTGAACGCTTCGTCACTGATGCGATTCTCTGGAAAAGGGGACAACCACGCGGCCTGAAAATAGATGGCGTTGGTGAGCACCAGCCGCGTCGCCCCGGTGATAATGCCGGGGGGCAGCAGTTCTGTGATGCGCTGCTCCGTTTCTCCGGCTATCCAATCGTTAATGGTGAGGCGTGCGTCTTCCGGGTCGGCGGCAAAGTCAAGTTCTTGCAGCCCGGCGCTGTAGTTAGCGTCGAGCAGGGCCAGGTAATCCGGCAGGAAACCGTACCCGGACTGGCCCCATAACCGGTTGGCAATGTTCAGGCGGAAGTCCAGCTCACCGTCGGTGTTGGGCATACTGGCGCGCAGTTCGCTGAAGGCCGGGTGCAAACCTTCTTGCCCCAGCGTGAAGTGCAGTGTGCCGGCCATCGCCGACTCGGTGTCGCCTCGCGCGCCACCGTAGGTCATGGCCAGTGCTGCGGAAATGCTGTAGGGCGAGAAGAACCGGTTGCCCTCTTCAGAACGCAGCGCCTGGTACAGGTCAAACGCGAAAGCGTTGTTGCCCGCCACGAGTTCGGTCACAGCGTCCGGCGGCGGGGAAGCGTGTACGCTACTCGCCATCAGTACGAACACAAACACTACCAGCCATAACTGTCTGAATCGCATGGTATTGCTCCTCCGTATCGTGGCCCCTGTGCGAATGGGTGTATTGTCTCACACATGCTACAGACGCACAGGTTGACAGCGCGGTTCGGGAGGTATTTTGCAAGACCCCGGATTTATGTTCTCTTAATGTTGGAAAGTGAAGAATAAGCGGGAAATGTGGGATCTGGGTAAAAAGAAGAGGACCGGGGACGCCGACCCCGGCCCATCTCTCAAGAAAAAAGGAGGAGAAGAAGAGATTTCGCCCTTCGCTATACATATAATACGGAACACCAATCTATTGTTTCCTTATGGAATGGCTACGCTCAACCTTCGGAAACCCTACGGAAACCCTACGCTCCATACGATTTCCGTGTGGCCTAACACAATACTTAAGATTGGGGTGTTTAGTTAGCTCGTCGTTAATGGTTGCTGCGACCCAGCTTTTGTGGTTCAATCGCGTCCGTTTGGCGATGCCCACAACGGAAGACTAAGAATGGATTATAACGCAATCGATTGGCTGCTTTCATTGCTGCCCATGCTGGCTGTGCTGGGATTGATGGTAGGACGCGGGTGGAAGGCGAGCCAGGCCGGGTTCGTCGGCTGGCTGGCGGCGGTGCTGCTGGCAGTGGGACGTTTCGGCGCAGGGCTGGATGCGCTGGGTTACGCGCAGATCAAGGCCCTGATCCTGACGGTGGACGTGCTGTTGATCATTTGGGCGGCGCTGGTGCTGTATTACGTCGTGGAACGGGCGGGCGCGCTGACTGTCATCGCTGACAACCTCTCCAGCCTGTCTGCTGACCCACTGGTACAAGTGCTGCTGCTAGGCTGGGTGTTCACCTCGTTTTTGCAGGGTGTGGGCGGCTTTGGTGTGCCGGTGGCGATTGTTGCGCCGCTGCTGGTCGGCCTGGGTATCTCGCAGGTGCGTGCGGTCGTGATTCCGTCGGTGGGGCACGGCTGGGCGGTCACGTTTGGATCCCTGGCAGCGTCGTTCGTCATGTTGATCAACACTACCGGGCGCGCGGGCGAAGACCTGGTCTCTCCGCCAGCGATTATGCTGGGTGTGCTGGCCTACGTCTCCGGCCTGATGATCGCGCACGTGCTGGACGGCTGGCGCGGGGTGCGGCGCGCGATCCCGTTTGTGCTGGTAGCGGGCACGGTGATGGCGGTCGTGCAATATCTGCTGGCCATCAGCGGGCTGTGGACGCTGGGCACGATAGGCGCGGGGCTGGCCGGGTTGGTGGTATCCGTGCTGTGGATTCGGCGGGGACAACGCACCTCGACTAATGCAGAATTGGGTCCCGCGCAGCCAGCCGACAACAAAGCAACGCCCGCTTCAAGCGCCAATCCCCGCCCCCGCCCCACCCTGCGATTGGCGCTGGCAGGCTATACAATCCTGGTGGTGCTGGCCGTGCTGATGCGCGGGGTCGCTCCGGTTAAGGGTACGCTAAACCGGTGGGCGCTGGAAATCGACCTGCCGGAAACGACCACCGACCGCGATTGGACGGTCGAGGAGGAGCAGGACGAGGGCTTTGGCATTCCCGGACACCCCGGCCTGATCATTTTCTACAGCAGCGGGATCGCGTACATCCTGTACCGCCGCCGGAAGCTGTATGCGCCGGGGGTCGGGCGCGATATCCTGAAACAGTCCGGCCAGCGCGCGTGGAAGTCCGGCCTGGGTGTGCTGATGATGGTAGCGATTGCGTCCACGATGGGGCGCGCAGGCATGACCGAGATCATCGCCGATGGACTCAGCGAGAGCATTCCGGGCAGCCTGTACGCCTTTGTCGCCCCCGTGATCGGCGCGATTGGCGCATTCGTGACCGGCAGCAACACCAACAGCAACGCCGTCTTCGGCATGTTGCAGCTCAACACGGCGGAAATGCTGGGCGTATCGGTAGCCACGATCCTGGGCGCACAAACCGCATCGGGCGCAGTGGCGAGTGTGTTGGCTCCGGCTAAGGTGACGGTCGGGTGCAGTACGGTGGACGCTAACGAGGGCGTGGTGCTGCGCTGGCTGCTGGGCTATGGCGCACTCCTGGTGGCGCTGGTCGGCGTGATGACGTGGATTGGCGTGGTGGTGTTGGATTAACCCGGTTGCGAGGGCATACCGGATGGCGAGCGCGCGAGTTTGGGTACCGGCGGGCCTCGTGCGGGGTGCAGCGGTGCTCCACTCCGTTCCGGACCGGCGCAGGACCACAAGCCGGTCTGCGCGGCCCTCCAACTCCGCTGCGCACCGCTGCCGTCCATGCTGCACCCGCGCGGCGCGGCACGGCACGCAGGACTGCGCAAACGCGCTTTTCGTTTGCGTCGGTCCGCAGTGGAGTAGAGCGCTGCGCGGAACCCGGCCCCCAAACGACATCCCCCGGTTACTGTCCAAAATTGCCCAAATCGTGCCTGATCTTTTACAATGAAACCACCAACAAACGTGTGAGGGAGGCGCAGCGTGGCCCACCAACAACCCATTCGCCTGACTGTTCTGGTCCTGACGCTGACCGTCTGCGCCCTGTTGATCGCCGCCTGTGGCAGCAGCGATGCCCGCGACGGCGTGCTACCCACACGGGTGACGCTGGTCGCGCAGGGTAACAATCCGACTCCCACTACCGGGAACGCGGCCATTCTACAGTCGCCTGATCCGGTTTCGTCAGTGGATACGGTGACCACACCAACGCTGTCGGACAGCGTGCCAGAGCCAGACCGCGCCGCACAGCAAGCTGCACCGGTTGCTGTAGAGATGGTTCAAGCCGCTCCCGACCTTTCAGACGCCGAAACCCAGATCGCTGGCACGACGGTTGCACTGCAAACAGGCGAGTCCCTCCCGTCACCGACGCAGACGGACGCGCTTACGCCGCTGCCCACCGCATCGCCCACCCTGACGCCGACCACTGCGCCGCCCGCCGTGCAAATGGTCAGCGCCCAAAACACTGCGACAGCAACCACCTTCCCCACGCTGACAGCAGCGCCCACGCTTACGCTGGACAGCATTTCGATCCAGCAGACGCAAATCGCGGGCACATTGCAGGCGCTGGAATCGTCGCGCACGCCCACACCCTCGCCTACCGCCACGCTTAGCGGTCCGCCGGGCCAGACCTACGAGATCGTGTTTTATACGGACCGCAGCGGTAACGATGATATTTACCTGCTGACCACCATCGGCGAGGAACGCCCTGTGCTCACCAGCCTGGCCAACGAACGCGAACCGTCCTGTGCGCCGGGTGGCGGCAGCATGGTGTTTGCGTCGGACGCGGACGATGGACGCTTCCAGATTTGGCGGCTGGACTTTGGCAGCGAGGAACCGGTCCAACTCACGACGGCTGACGGGCAGAGTTTTGCGCCGGTCTTCAGCCCGGACGGATCGACCATCGCGTTTGCGTCCACGCGCGTGGGCGGCATCGCCACTATCTGGCTGATGAACCCGGACGGCAGCAACCAGCGCCAGCTCACCGTGGAGATCGGGCGCGACACCAGCCCGGCCTGGGGACCTGATGGCGCGCAGCTTCTCTTTGCCAGCGACCAGTTTGGGGAATGGGACATCTTCACCACGTTTGTGGATGGCGAAGGCGAACTACCGCTGCCGCCCGAATTCAGTGCCGGAAACCAGCTCTGGCCCGCGTTTGATTCGACCGGCGAGCGCATCGTCTACAGCGTGTGGGGCGCGCTCGACGATCCCCAGACCACCGACAGTTTCGTGATCGACTTCGAACAGTTGGAGCCGCAAGTCGTGCGCAGCGGCCCCGGTGCGGATATTGCCTGGTCATGGTTCGATGACGAGCGGCTGCTGGCGTCGGTTGGCGGTCCAGACGACGTGCAGATCGCGCTGGTCGATGTCAGCACTGGAGAAGCCACGCCGCTGACCAGTGTGGGGCCTTTCAACGGGGGCGCGCGGCCCTGCCAGGTGAATCCCGCCATATTGCCACCGGAACCCACTCCCATCGCCACTGAGACGCCAACACCCACCCTGACCCCCACGCCGAACGGTCCGACCGTTACGCCTACGCTGACGCCCACGCCAACCTCCAACGCGCCGGTGGCCGTCGCCATGCTGACACCCACCCCGCCCTCGCCACCGACCAGCACTCCGCTGCCGCCCACGCCGACGATCACGCCGACAGTCGTTGTGCCGCCCGCGCCAGCGTTCACCCCGACTCCGACGCTGTCGCCACCGGCCACGTTGACACCAACCCTGCCGCCGACTATGACGCCAACACCTACTACGACGCCTACCTCGCGTTATACGGTCATGTCCTACGAACTGCCACCGGAACTGCTCGCATACCAGGGGCGCACGCACATTGTCCGGCGTGGCGAAACAGTGGGCTGGATCGCCCAGCGCTATGGCGTGTATCCCGCAGAACTGGCCGAGCTTAACGGGTTGGACAACATCAACGTGCTGGAAGTGGGGCAAGCGCTCGTCATCCCCGTTACGCGGACTGGCATCTCACAAAGCGGGTACCAACTGCCCGACTCGGATCGGACGGGCGAAGTGGCAGCGCGCAAGGAGATCGTGGTCAACCTGACCACCCAGCGCGTCTACGCCTACGAAAACGGACGCCTGGTGCGCTCGATCCTGTCTTCCACCGGCCAAACACTGACACCCACCGTCGAAGGCAGCTTCGAGATTTACCTCAAACTGGAAATCCAGGACATGAGCGGGCCGGGCTATTACGTGCCCGACGTGCCCTACGTGATGTACTTTTACACCGACTACAGCTTTCACGGCGTCTACTGGCACGACAACTTTGGCCAGCCGATGAGTCATGGCTGTGTCAACCTGCCTACACCGGAAGCACGGTGGCTATACGACTGGGCCGATATCGGCACGCCGGTGCTGGTTTATCGCGGCCCCAGCGAGACGGACCAGGCGCAGATGTCGATGCTGCCCTGACGCATCCCGTGACGAAAGCGCCGCCTGTGTGTTACAACAACCAGCACAAACACGCAGGAGGAAATAATAATGGGATTACTAGAAGGTAAAAACGCGCTGGTGTTTGGAGTAGCCAACAAGCGCTCCATCGCGTGGGGCATCACGGCAGCCATGCAACGCGAAGGCGCGACAATTGGCCTCAGTTACGCCGGGGAAGTGCTGGAAAAGCGCGTCCTCCCGCTGGCAGCAGAAAACAACATCGACTTTGTGGAAAAATGCGACGTCACCTCCGACGACGACATCGACGCCCTGTTTGCCAAAGCCAAAGATACATTCGGCACGATTGATATTCTGGTGCACGCGGTGGCGTTTGCGGGCAGGGACAATCTCGGCGGGCGTTTCCGCGATATTAGCCGCGACGGATTCAAGCTGACGATGGACATCTCCGCCTATAGCCTGATTCCGCTGGCGCGTCATGCCGCCGAGATCATGCCGGACGGAGGCAGCATTATGGCGCTGTCATACTATGCAGCGGAGAAAGTGCTGCCGCGCTATAACGTGATGGCCATTGCCAAAGCCGCGCTGGAAAACATTGTGCGCTACCTGGCAGTAGACCTGGGGCCGCACGACATCCGCGTGAATACACTGAGTCCGGGGCCGATCAAGACGCTGGCGGCAGCAGGCGTGCCCGGCTTCCGCACCATGCTGAGCCACGCCAACAAAATCAACCCCATACGTGACACCGCAACCATCGAAGACGTAGGCGAAGTGGCGGTTTTCCTGGCCAGCGACGGCGCGCGCATGATCACGGGCGAGACAATCCACATCGATGGCGGCTACCATACGCTGGGCCTGACGGTCACCGAAGACGACATCGACTGACGCCCGGACCTGTTCGCCATCCCCCTAGCACTGGCCACAACAGGGGCAATTGCGATCATTGCCCCTGCATAACAC
>JAADYV010000220.1 GCA_010092855.1 Chloroflexota bacterium
CCCTCTGTCCCGCAGAATTTGCAGCTCCACAGCGGGCCGGTGTTTTTCGCCTGGAAACGACGCTGTTTCTGCTGGCGGGTACGTTGGGGTTGGGGCGGTGGAGCGAGCGGCTGCTGGGCAGGTGGCTGTTGAGTGGCCTGCTGCGCGGCCTGGTCCCAAAACGCCTGCTGCCCGGCGGATTGTTCGGGGGCAACAGGCGTTGGATCAATCACCGGATCAATCACCGGGGCGGCAGCGGGCTGCTGCATCTTCTGCCGGGCGAGATCGCGCACACGTGGATCGGGATCGTAGTCCGCCGTGTACTGCATCATTTCAACGACACGCGGATCGTGCTGCATGGTGGCCAGGAACAAAATCGCCCGTCCGCGCACCTTGGGGTCATCATTTTGTAGTTCGCGCAGCTTGCGCAGGGTTTCAAATGAGTCAGGGGTCCCCATCTTTGCCTCTATCAACTCTAGATGATTGCTTAACTATGTTCAATTGTACTTTACAACAGGTGGTTTAAGGAAACCTTAAATTGTGGGGGATTACAGCACGCGGAAAGCCCGGTCGTGGTGATACTCCACGATGACGGGTGTCCCGGCGGCGGGCAGGGTATCCAGTGTGAGGTCGGCGCGGACCTGGCTGGCCTGCACCGTGTGCACCTGGCCGAACGGCGTGCGGAAGCGGCATTGCAAACGAACATTCACCCGCTGCCGCTGGTCGGTGTGCCCCTCGCACGAAACAATCTCGCCGCGCAGCAGGCGACGACTGCCGCGCTGGAAGCGATTGGTGAGCAAGAGCAACAGCACCGCCCCTGTTGTGCCCCCGGCAACAATCGTCTGGCGATCTCGTCTGGCATCTTCCGGATTCTCCCACGCCAGCCGCGACACGTCCGGGTTGTCGGGCAGGTACGTCACCTCCACCGGGTCGCCCTCGACCAGTGTCTCGAACGCCTCGCGGTCGACGCGCTGCTCACCCGGAAAGGGCAGATCGGCGGAATCGCTGGTGTAAAAATGGTAACGGGCGAAATAACTATCCCCGCCATCCTGTAGATCGCTCAACGTGCCGTTCACAGTCATCCCGTCCTGCCGCAGCCGGTACCACGTCACCCAGTCTGGCAAGACCAACCCCCACAACACCCCCGCCACCAGCAGTAACAGCCCGGTCAGCCACAGCACCATGCGCCGCCAGCGACCGGAAGAACTTCGCTGCCGGGCGATCCAGCGGGCATGGGCCGGATTCATGAGAAATGGGGCGGCAGGTGGCGGGTCTGCGCGCTCAATTGGCGGCACAGGGGTGGGCTGCGGTCCAGTCGGTTCGGGAGGGAGGGCAAGAGGGGGACCCGGTGCGGGAATCGCCGGACCGTGCGGGTTCAGCGCCTGCCATGCCAGCGCCCGCACACCGGGGTCTGGGTCGTGCTGGTGGAGATACTCGAACACCTGCGCCACGCGCGGATCGTCGAGCGAGGAACTCAACAGGGTGATTCCTCGCTTACGATCTTCCGCGTCATGGCTGCGAAGCAGTCGCAGGCTGCGCAATACGTCGATTGCGTCGAGGCTCATGGGTTAGTTTCCTGGTTTACAGGTACCACCTTGCAGGTATTACCCCGCCGGGCAGCTAATTTCGTTTTCGCCCTCGCCAATTGGCACTTCAACGGCTTCAGCCCACCGCCGGTCAAACTCGTCCAGATAGGCGCGCGCAATCTCCGTGTTGTGGATGATCAAGATGTTTTCGTCGTTATCGTTGTCGGCGGAATTCGAGAAATTGAACGAGCCGGTCACCACAATCGAGGCGTCAATGATGAATACCTTATGATGGAACGTGTTGGGGTTGCCATCCCGCCGGACCTGGGCGGCATCGGAGCAAATCAACGCCCCCAGGTAGCTACGTTGGGAATTCTCGACGATGCCCTGCACGTCAAGCTGGCCGGCATCGGCCCCGCTTACCAGCAGGCTCACCAGGTCGCGGTCCTCGTCGTCACCGATTTTCAGGCTGTCCGTGAACGAAAAAGCCATGAATCGCACTGTATCCGCGTCTTCGAACAATTCGGCCAGGCGCACCGACACTTCACCTTCCGACTCGAAAAAGGTCTCGATCTCGGTTTCGATGCCGGTGGTCTGGTCGGTGATGACAATCGAAGGGTTGGGCATTTCGTCGGGCGATGTCTTTCCAAACTCGCCCGCGTATAATTCCTCAAACTCTGCCGTATAGTTCTGGGCCAACGCCGTCGACTGGATCAGGATCGCGTTGTTGTTGTTGCGGTAGATGCCGTTTTCGGTGAGGTTGGTCGATCCGGTCCACACGGCTGCCCCGTCAATGACCACAAACTTGTTGTGCATGAACCCGCCGCGCGTGTTATCACTCACCACTGAAACCCCCGCTGCCACCAGGTCGGGCATGGTCTTGCGCTTGGGCGACTCTTCGTTGATGCCCATCCCGTGCTGGCCATCCGTGACGACGCGCACCGTGACACCAGAGCGGTTGTGCGCCCGGATCAGGGCCTGCGTGATGGGATCGGAATTCAACTCGAACAGGGCCGCATCGACGCTAACGGTTGCGCCGTCAATGGCGTCAACCAGCGCCTGCTCCAATTCCGACTCACCGGCAGCGCTGCCCGGCGCGGTGAAGTACAGCGCATACCAATCACCGGACACGCTGGTTTCCTGGACAACAGCCGGGCTGTCGCCGTCTTCCTCGCCGAGCAAGTCTATGCCCAACCCGTACTGTGCAAACAACACTGCCGCCACCAGAATGAAACCGGCCACACCGCCCAATGTCAGGCGCTGGGTGTTTGAGGAACTTGAACTTCTGCTTTTGGTCATAGTGATCTCCTTGTGGCTGGCTAGGGGGTCAGGTGCGCGAGTAAGGCCCGCACCAGTTCCTCGTTCGAGCGATTCTCGTGGCTGGCGATCCAGTCGGCGATTTCCTGGTCAGAGAAGGCCGGTGCATCCGGGCCAAAAAGCTGGCGGTTGGTTTCGTTGATCGTGTGAAAGGTCTTCTGCATCCAGGCCGCGTCTTGCTGGTGGCGATATACGGCCAGCCACGCTACGCGCGCCATCAAGCGCGAGAGTTCGTGCGCGGCCTCTACAACCTGTTCGTCGTTGAGGTCTGGTTGTTCCGCCGAGAGTCTTGCTCCCAGGCGCGCGGCCCGGTCCCAGCCCCAGTCCATCAACGGAAGCGCCGCATCATCCTGCAACCCCTCGCGAATGGTGGCATCGCTGCCAATGCGATCCCGGATTTTCTCCACCCAGCGGGAACGTCCTTCAGCTTGAAAAGGTGTCATAATCTCTTCCCCCATTGTACCTTCCGTTGGCGTGCGATACCGCAGATTTTAATGGTACGGCGGGGAAAGAGCAATCGTTAGTGTTATGTCATCGAACTTTTGTCCCCTGGCGCGCTGCGGTATACTCTGCGCTCAGAATAGTGCTTTGTGTACGAAAGTGAGTTACGTATGCTGTTCCCGAAATGGGTGGAAAACATCGTGGACGTCTGCATGGCGATCCAACCCGGCGAAAAGGTGCTGCTGATCACGGATGAGCCGATGGGCAACATGCGCCGAGAACTGGTCGAACGCCTGGTGCAAGTTGGGCCGGATGAACTGTGGACTTACACGGTGCCGGATGCTACCCGCCCGCTGCCCCATTATCCCGCCTTGTTGTATACCCTGGCCGAACAAGCCGACGTGGTGCTGATCTTCGAGCACCGGCGCAATCCCGAAATCGAGACGCCGCGCGCCCTGGAAATGGTGCAGGCCATTGAGCGCGGGAATGCCCGGTTTGCGTCTGGCCCGATGATCAACGTAGACATTTTGGAATACGAACTCAGCGCGGACTATCACCACATTGCGGACCTGACCAACCGCCTGGGTGACCGGCTGGACGGGCGCTCGCACGTGCGTTTGACCACGCCGCTGGGCACCGACCTGGAACTCGACATTTCCGGACGCCAGGTCATGCGCGACACCGGCCTGTTCCACACGCCGCGTGCGCACGGCAACCTGCCCGCCGGCGAATGTTACGTCGCGCCCATCGAGGACCGCACTAACGGCGTATTTATCGTTGATAAGTCCTACCCGCGTATTCTGGTGCACACCCCCATCACGCTGACCGTTGAGCAGGGGCGCGTGGTTGATATTCAGGGTGGGCGCGAAGCGGACCGGCTGCTGGAAATGATCCGCGACGGCGAAAGTAAGCCCAACGGCGAGGGCTGCCGCGTGGTGTGCGAACTGGGCGTTGGCACCAATCCCAATGCGCGGCTGCAAGGCAACGTGCTCACCGACGAAAAAGTGATGGGTACCGTGCACATCGCCATTGGCCACAACGCGCTGGACTCCTACGGCGGCCAGAATCACGCCCCGATTCACCTGGACGGCGTGATCGGCGATCCGACCCTGGTGGTGGATGGTGAAACCCTGATCGACAATGGGGATTTTCTGGTATAACACAGCGGTATTGTCGCGGGGGTACGGGAATCCTCATGGTTCCCGCTCCCCTGCCAGACACAGCAGGAGCAAACGCCATGCAAAAAGCACTGGCCATGCAAATGGCACTGGTCACCGGGGGAACGGGATTTATCGGATCGCACGTGGCGCGGGCGCTGGTGGCGCATGGCTACCCAACACGGCTGCTGCGCCGGGCCACCAGCCGCCTGGATGCCGTGCAGGACATCGACTGCGAGCACGTGGTGGGCGATGTGCTGGACTACGAGTCGCTGCTGGCCGCCATGCAGGGCGTTGATTGGGTGTTTCATGTGGCAGCCGTGTCCGACTACTGGCGCAGCAACCCGGCCCGCATCTACGAGGTGAACGTTGACGGCACGCAGCATGTACTGCGCGCCGCCGAAGAATCGGGCGTCCAGCGCGTGGTCTTCACCAGCAGCGCCGCCGCGATGGGCTACCGCGACGACATGCGCATGGTGGACGAGTCGGTGCGCTTCAACTGGAAACAGCAGCTCACACCCTACGGTCACAGCAAATTCCTGGCCGAAGCAGTGGTCTTCCGCGCGATCCGGCGCGGGCTGGACTGCGTGATCCTCAACCCATCAGTCGTACTCGGCCCCGGCGACCTGAACCAGATATCAAGCAGCGTGGTGCTGGAGATGGCGCGCGGTAACGTTCCGCCCACGATCCCGCCCGGCGGCGTCACCGTGATCGACGTGCGCGACGTAGCAGAGGCACATGTCGCTGCTGCCGAACGCGGGCGCACCGGCGAACGGTATCTGCTGGGCGCAGTGGACCTGACGCACAAAGCCTGGTTGCGACTCACTGCCGATGTGGTGGGCCAGCCCAGCCGCCGCACGTTCACGCTGCCCCCCCAACTGGTCCACATCGCGGCCACTGCCGCCGACCTACTGCGCGAGTTTGGGGTGCGCCTGCCGATTGAGGGCAACCAGCTACGGCTGAGCACGCGCATGATGTTTTTCAACTGTCACAAGTCGTGGCAGGAACTGGGCGAGCCGCGTATCCCCATTCGCCAGAGCCTGCGCGACACCTACGAGTGGTACAAAGCGCACGGCGACGTGTAGCGCCGGGGAGAAAGGTGAACCCCCGCCCGTTTGACGTGCCTTTCCCATCCACGCGCTACCAGGGCAGCAAGCGCAAGTTGATGGAATGGATTTGGGCCAACGTCGCGGATTTGGCGTTCGACTCGGCCCTGGACCTGTTTGGCGGCACAGGCTGCGTCAGCCACCTGTTCAAGACAGCGGGCAAGCGCGTGATCTACAACGACCACCTGTGCTTCAACTGGACGGTGGGCCGGGCGCTGATCGAAAACCGGGACACACGCCTGTCACCTGGCGACGTTGAACTGCTGCTCACCCCCCGGCCCGACCGCACCTACCCGGACTTCATCCAGCGCACGTTCAGCGGCATATTCTTCACTGACGCGGAAAACGCCTGGCTGGACCGCACCGTTTACCACATCGATCACCTGCTGGACGATCCGCTCAAACAGGCGGTGGCGCGCTTTGCGCTGTTTCAGGCCTGCATCGCCAAGCGCCCCTACAATCTGTTCCACCGCGCCAACCTCTACCTGCGGCAAGCCGATGTGCAGCGCTCCTTCGGCAACAAGGCCACCTGGGATAAACAGTTCGCCGATCACTTTCGCGCGTATGTGGAAGAAGCCAACTGTGCCATTTTCGACAATGGCCGCGACAACGTCGCCCTGTGCGGGGATGCGCTGGACGCTCCCACCGATGTGGACCTGGTCTATATCGATCCGCCCTACATCAACGGGCGCGGCACGGGCGTGGATTATCACGACTTTTACCACTTCCTCGAAGGGCTGACGGATTACGACAACTGGTCGGATCTGGTGGACTACCGCTACAAACACCGTCCACTGCGCCGCCAATCCTCGCCCTGGACCCAACCGGACGCCATTCTGGACGCCTTCGAAGCCGTGATCACGCGCTTCCAGCACAGCAGCCTGGTGATCTCCTACCGCAGCGACGGCATTCCCAGCCGCGAGGAACTGTTTGCGCTGCTCCGGCGGTACAAGACCACCGTGCGCGCTGCCGACCACGCCCAGCAGTACGTGCTCTCGCCGCGCACCTCGAGGGAACTACTGCTGATTGGAGTCTGAATTTCTCACCGTTTCGAGTCAATAATTTACGTCCTGGAATAAGGCGCGTCCCCCGCAACGCACACCGGACCGACGGGTTACAACAGGTGGCGGGAAAAGTCAGCATTCACCTGAGGGAAGCTATGCGCGTGGCGTTGTTCACCGAAACGTTCTTGCCCAAAATCGACGGGATTGTGACGGTGTTGATTCTGCTGATGGATCACCTCATCCAACGGGACATCGAGTTTATGGTGGTCGCCCCCCGGCTGCCGGAACAAGCGCCGGACTATCGCGGCAACAAGGTCGTGGGCGTGCGGGGCGTGCCGCTGCCATTCTACCCGGAACTGCGCGCCGGACCGCCGGGGATTCGCACCTACCGCCAGGTTCGGGAATTCGAGCCGGATATTGCGCACTTCATCCACCCCACGCTGGTCGGGACGGGGGGCTTGATGATGGCCAAACGCATCGGCGTACCGACGCTGGCCTCGTTTCACCTGGACCTGGCACAAATGACGGCGCATTTTGGCGTGGGATTCCTCAAGCCGGTGGTGTGGTGGTATACGCGCCGCAACTTCAACGCAGCGGATTACTCGCTGGCTCCCTCGCGGCTGGTGCAGCGCGACATGCTGGCGCACGGCGTCAAGCAGGTCGGGTTGTGGCGGCGCGGTGTGGATGCCGACCAGTTCCACCCCCGGCACGCTGAACCCAACATGCGCGCCCGGCTCAGCAATGGCCACCCGGACGAGACGATTTTGCTGTACGTGGGCCGGTTGTCGTCTGAAAAGCAGATCGACTCGCTGCGCGCCGTGCTCGAAGCCGTGCCGGGCACCCGGCTGGCGATTGTGGGCGATGGCCCCGCGCGGGAGGAGTTGGAACAGCATTTCGCGGGCACGCCTACCACGTTCATGGGCTACCTGCGCGGCCAGGAGCTAAGGTCCGCTTACGCCAGCGCCGATATCTTCGTGTTTCCCTCGGCGATGGAAACGTTCGGCCTGGTGCTGATCGAAGCGATGGCGGCAGGGCTGCCGGTGGTTACCTCGCGCGTGGGCGGTGTGGACGACATGGTGCAGCCCGGCGTCAACGGCTACGTGTTCAATGTGGGTGATGTGCGTGGCATGATCGACGGCGTGCGCGCGATTCTCTC
>JAADYV010000022.1 GCA_010092855.1 Chloroflexota bacterium
CATCGGCTCGGCAATGCCAGTGGCCTCGATCAACAGGTAGTCGAAGCGCCCTTCGCCCGCCAGCCGCGCGACTTCGGCCAGCAGGTCCTCGCGCAGCACACAGCAGATGCAGCCGTTGCTGAGCGAGACGAGTTGTTCATCCACCCGGCTGAGCGCTGCTTTGCCCTGCACCAGTTGTATGTCAATGTTGACTTCGCTCAGGTCGTTGACGATCACGGCCACGCGCAGCCCGGCGCGATTGGTCAAAATGTGGTTGAGCACGGTCGTTTTGCCCGCGCCCAAAAATCCACTCAATACGGTCACTGGCAGTTTGTTCAAGGGAGTTCCTTTGGCTAATACCTAATGGGGCCTTATGCTAGTTTTTTGGATGGTGGTGGGTGTCGAACGAGTTTACCCCTTCCCAACCCCTCCCCTTAAACGGAGAGGGGCTTGAACCTCGCTGCGTTCCAGGCTTACTCCCCCTTTCTCCGCGCGCGGGGATAGGGGTAAACCGCGTGGACGACTCACGCGAAATTCGAAACTAGCATAACGCCCTAATGATGATGGTCGTGGTCGGAATGCTCGTGCTCATGACAGGGCTTGTCGGCCACCACGACGTAGCCGTCATCTTGCTGGAATAACACGATCCGGTCGCCGAAGGTCG
This sequence comes from Chloroflexota bacterium, assembly GCA_010092855.1. Lineage (GTDB taxonomy): Bacteria > Chloroflexota > Anaerolineae > Aggregatilineales > Aggregatilineaceae > TC-15. The sequence goes on from JAADYV010000022.1 coordinate 644, forward strand.
CGGCTAGGTTTTCCGGTGTATAGACCGCGTCAGCAGCCCCATACGCGACCAGGTGACCCCCGTTGAGCATGATCAGCTTGTCGTAGTGCGTGGCGGCCTGCGCCAGGTTGTGCGTGGCCAGCAGCACGGCGACCGCTTCTTCGCGCAGCACGTCCAGCACCTGGAAGATCTCCGATTCCGCTGTCGCATCGATGCCGCTGAACGGCTCGTCGAGCAGCAGCACGCTGGCCTGCTGGGCCAACGCCCGCGCCACGAAGACACGCCGCCGCTGCCCGCCAGAGAGTTGCCCAATCTGGCGCTTGCGCAGATGCCACATCCCGACTCGCTCCAGGGCGCTGCGTACGGCCTGCCGATCACGGGGACGCGGTGGCAGAATATACCCCACCTGGCGCGCGCGGCCCATCATCACCACGTCCCACACCGTCGCCGGGAAGGTCCAGTCGATGGCCTCGTGCTGCGGCACATAGCCGACCATGGTGTGGCTCTGGTGGCACGACGCGCCCTGGATCGAGATCGCGCCCTGGTGCGGCAGCAAGCCCACAATCGCCTTGAGCAGCGTCGATTTGCCTGCCCCGTAGGGCCCAATGACGCCGATGCGCTCGCCCGGCTCCACGTCAAACGACACAGCTTCCAGCGCGCGGTGGCCGTTGTAGCCCGCCGCGAGATCGCGCACGGTCATCACCAGCGCGGGGTCGTCGCAGTTATCGAGCGCCTGTAGTTCGGCTACGCTGTATTGCGTGGTGCCACGTCCGAACAGGGTGCGCAGGGTAGCCATGAAAATACCCTTTCCAAACTTGCCAACCAGGTGGCGGGAGCACACGATTCTGCCCCCGCCACGCCTGAATCATGTGCTATTGCAGCGCCTCGGCCATGTTGGTGGCGTTGGCGATGGTGTAGTTGATGTACGTATCCGCCGGGCCGTCCGCGTTCGTCAGCGAGCCGGTATACAGGCTGGCGATCTCGGCCCCGGTTTCGTCTGCGATTTCGCGCGCCAGCGAGTCGCTGACCGTCAGCGAGGTGAAGATCGCGGGCACGTCGTAGTCGGTGATGGTTTCGATCAGCGTGATCACTTCATCGATCGACGGTTCGGCGGTGGTGCTGGCCCCCGGAATCACGGTGCCGACCAGCGTCAGGCCGTAACGTTCGGTGAAGTAGTTAAACGCCAGGTGGTTGGTCACCACGAAGCGGTTGCCGTCGGGCACTGCGTCCAGAATGGCGCGCACGTCGGCGTCCAGCACAGCCAGTTCTGCCAGGTACGCTTCCGCGTTTGCGGCGTAGATATCGGCGTTGGCCGGGTCCAGCGCGCTCAGTTCATCGCGGACCAGCAGCGTCCACAGCGCCACGTTGATCGGGTCCATCCACACATGCGGATCGCAGCCAGCGTGATGGTGCTCCTCGCCTTCTTCACCCTCTTCACCCTCATCTTCGTCCTCGTCACCATGTTCGGCGCAGTGCGTGGCGTACAGCGGGCCGAGATATTCACTGCCTTCCATCATTACCGGCATTCCGAACGCCGCTTCGACTGTTGCGTAATGCCCGTCACACAACGCAACGAAAGCCTCATTGTCTTCGGCCTCTTCTTCCTCGTCCTCGTCTTCATCCTCCATGTCTTCGCCGAAGACCGGGCGCACCGGTACACAGCTCGACACGACGACCAGCTTATCTCCGGCGGCCTCTTCGACCACTTCCAACAGACCTTCCTCGAAGTTGATGCCCACCACCAGCACCATGTCGGCTTCGTCCAGCAGAATCACGTCCTGGGCGGATGGGGCGTAGGTGTGTGGATTGGTGCCCACCGGCATCAGCGACTCGACATCCGCCGCATCGCCAGCGACGTTGCTGGCAACATCGGCCAGGATGCTGAAGCTGGCCACTACCCGGAGCCGCTCACCACTTTGGGCGGCAGCCGGCGACGGTACCACCGACGACAGGACCGGTGCGATCACCAATGCAACCAATACGGACAGCACAACCAGGTGTTTCCGCAGCATGTTTGTCTCCTTATGTTGTAGTTTGATGTTATATTAACGAGCATACAGATACGTTCCGCAGCGTTACGTTACGTTCGAATAGCTTTACAGCGAGGTGGCCTCCGGCGCGTTTGCGTCGGCCTCGCTGCCTCTCACTTTTCCATTTGCTGGCAGTTGGCGCATATCCCGGCGATTTCCAGCCAGTGGCCCGTGATCTGGTAGCCGGTGCGTTCGGCCACCGATTGCAGAAACTCGCCCAGTTCGCAGCCGAAGATTTCGACTACCGCATGACAGCGTTCGCACACAACGTGATGGGTGTGACCCGGCGTGGCGAGCGCGTACCCATGACAGCCGTCCGCAAGATGCACCGTGCGCACCACGCCCATTTCCTCCATGAGTTCCAGGGTGCGGTAGACCGTGACCAGCCCCAGGTCGGCATAAAAGACCTGGCCCTGCTCCTGGATTTCGGCGGGGGAGAGGGGTTTGGGAGCGACCAACAGCGCGTGCAGAATCGCCTGGCGCGGTTGGGTGAGCTTGTGCCCGTTCTCGCGGAAGTGCTGGGCCAGCGTGTCAAATCGCTCGGACATATTCTCTGCCTTAACTGAAAAGGTTTTTCAATACGAGATTGTAGCGACCTCATTGTGCGCTGTCAAGGCCAGATGTTGTGGTGGGGCCGGTTACTCGGCGTTGACCTGTTCGAGGTAGTAGGCGATGTCGTTGGGGAAAAGCTGGCCGACGTGCCCGTAACGAATGACGCCCGCCGGGTCGACAATCAGCGTGGTCGGCAGCGCATCCCGGAGCGGGAGGCCCTGCTGCAGCTCGTTGAACACGTCCGCATCTGTCGAAAGCGCGACCGGCAGTGTGAGGTCGAACCGGTCGATGAACGCGCGGATGGCGGCCTCGTCCTGTTCGTTGGTGGGATCGGTCAGCGTAAAAACGCGCGCTGCGCCGCTGTCGTCCAGCGCCTGCAGATCGGGCATCTCCGCTTCGCAGGGTGGGCACCACGTCGCCCACAGGTTGAGGAAGACGACTTCCCCGGCCAGATCGCGCAGCACGATCCGCTCGCCGTCCAGCGTCGTCAGCGTAAGATCGGGCACAGCGCGGTTTATCACGAATAACCCGTCAGGCACGCCATCATCAGTGGGCGGAGGCAGGCGCGTGGGCGGGATGAACGTGACCGGTTCCGGGGACGCAAAACTCGCCGCCCCGGAGCCATCGTCGCCGTCATTCCGCTGGTCCAACACCAGCAGCAGCGCGCCCAGCAATCCGATTATGGGCAGCAGCGCTAGTGGCACCAGCCGCAGTGGGATCAGCGGTGGGCGGGGGGTATCATTTGCCATTGCAGACTTGTGACACCTGAGCCAATCACGTCGGCCCACACGGGCGCATACCAATGGTGCGCTCCACGTTGATCACAAACGCGAAGCCGGTGTTGTCGTCGTCCAGGCTGTTTGCGCCCAGCACCTTGCACGCGGCATCGATCAGCGGATCGACCAACTCTTCGTCCACTACCGAGAAGATGGTCTGGTTGGTGTCTTCCATCTGGCGCAGCAGGCGCGCCATTGACACGATCAGCGGGATTTCCAGGGATTTGCTCCGTTCCCGCAGGCGATGCAGGCCGTGACTCTCGACCAGTGTGACGCCGGGCGCGCCGGCAGACTCCCACGCTTCGGCCACAGCCAGGCCCTTTTCAACTTGTGTGGTAATGAGTACGACGAGTTTTGGCATGATCTAAGTACCCCTAAGCTACCTCTAAACCTGTGTCGTATCGGTTGCCAACGCGGGTTGTTGCTCCTTTTCCGACCGTTCACGAAACACCCAGCGCACCAGCGGCGGGGTCATGACCGTTGTCACCAGGATAACCAGAAAGACCGGTTCGAACAATTCCTCGTTCAGCAGGCCATTCGCCAGCCCCAGTGCAGCGATGATCAGGCCGACTTCACCGCGCGAGATCATACACACGCCCAACCGGAACGACTCCCGGTTGGTGAAACCGCCCAGCCGCGCGCCGAGTCCGCTCCCAGCCACTTTGGAGATCGCTGCCACCACGATCAGCAGGATCGCCAGCGGAACCATGTCCAGCCCAATTTGCAGTAGATCGGTGTGCAACCCCACGTTCACAAAGAAGATCGGCACCAGGAATGAATACGAGATCGCCTGCACTGTTTCCACAATCTGGTCGTGGACCCGTTCATTGGCTTGGCTGAGGCCCATTCCCGCCACAAACGCGCCCGTGATGGCGGCTACCCCGCCCAACGCCTCCGCGCCCCAGCCAAAGATCAGTGCGGCCACCAGTGCAAAGGCAGCCGTGCCACTGGCAAGCTGGCGTTGGCGGTGCAGCCAGTTGAACAGGCGCGGCAGCACAAACCACGCCACAGCCAGCGCGCCTCCCAGGTACAGCACCATCCGCACAAATATCCAGACCAGCTCCCCTGCCGACGCATCAGTGTCCGAGCCCATCGTGGCCATGACCACCGACAGCAGCAGGATGGCCAAGATATCGTCGATGACGGCGGTGGCCAACAGGCCGACCCCCTCTTTAGTACGTAGCACGCCCAGTTCCAACAGCGTCTGGGCGGAAATACTCACCGAGGTGGCGGCCAGCACCACGCCGACGAACACGGCGGCTTCGATGTTATAATCGAATGCCAGCACCACCGGCATCCCCATCACCACCGGCAGCGCTGCACCCAATACGCCCCCCCACACCGCCACCTTGCCCACCGACAGCAGCTCGCGCAGGTGCACTTCCAGGCCAACGGCAAACATCAGGAACAGCACGCCCAGTTCGGCCATTTCTTCGAGCGTATGGGTCATGCCAGAAATCGTCTCTTCGTCGAAGACGTTCCATTCCAGCATATTCAGCAGCGTTGGCCCCAGGATCACGCCCGCCAACAACTCGCCAAAGACGCGCGGTTGCCCGACCCGGCGTGCGCCTGCCCCCGCCAGTTGGGCTCCAGCGATGATCAGACCAATAGCCAGAAACAATTGAACAACAACACTGCTCTCCACGGCTCCTCCTTATGACAGATGCAGGCGTGCCTGTCGAGCCGCCCAAATTAGTCGAACGCTATTGTGGTCGTGCATGGTACTCAACCCGGTTGTGTATCCAAACCTGGGGAATTATGCCCTATTACTGACACGCGCGCATAGAGGCACTACGCACAGGAGCTAACCCGCTCCCAGACCCGGTGTGTTGATTCTAACCACTGTACAGAACTTAGCATACATCAGGATGAGTTGGCGGTCTGCAACGCGAACTCCTGTTTGTAGCCGAAGCGCCGCTCGTTGTCGATCCAGCGCAGCCAGCGCGGGCGCAGCACGTAGATCACGCTCTGGGCCATCAACGTTTCGAACTTCTCATTCACAAACGGGAACTTAGCCTTATACAGCGCCAGGGCGCGCGCGCGTTCGTCGTCGTCGGTCACGGGCAGGGCATCACCCTCAAACTGCACGCCCTTGATCTGCTGCCATTCCCACGTGTCCTGATACACGGTCGCGGCCACATCGTTCCAATCCGAGATGTTGATGCTGTGGCGGCTGTCCGGGCTGGAAATCCAGTACAGGTTGATGTCCTCGTCGCTGACGAAAAAGAGCGGCGCAACCTGCGGACGACCATCCTCATCGCCAGCCGTCGCCAGCGCCAGCGTCGACTGGGCGGCCAGGAAGTCGCTAAGCACCGGGCGCATGTCTTCCGGAAGGTGGGGCACCTCGTTCACAGGGTTTTGCCTTTCAAACCAAGCCATTCAAAGTATAAATCGTTGTCGATTCCTAAGCGTAATAGAATGCGGCCCACCGTGCCATTCACGATGTCGTCCACAGTCTGCGGCTGGCTGTAGAAGGCGGGCACCGGCGGCAGGACCACCGCGCCGATCTCAGCGGCCTGCGTCATCAGGCGCAGATGGCCCAGGTGCAGTGGCGTTTCCCGCACGACCAGGATCAACGGGCGGCCTTCCTTGAGTTGCACGTCCGCTGCGCGCGCCAGCAGGTCATCGGCGTAGGAATGCGCTATCGCCGACAGACTCTTGATGCTGCACGGCGCGACGACCATGCCCAGCGTCTGGTACGAGCCGCTGGCGATGCTGGCCCCAATGTTGGCCGCCTTGTGCACGACGTCCGCCAGGGCTTCGACGGCGCTCACCTTCCAGTCCGTTTCCTGTGTGATAGTGATTTTGGCGGCGTCGGTCAGGATCAGGTGCGTTTCAACGTCGGGGGACTGGCGCAGCACTTCCAGCAGCCGCAGGCCATAAATGACCCCGCTTGCGCCGGAGATGCTTACGATCAGGCGTTTGGGTGAAAGCGACATAGTCCTCACGTCAACAAAAAGGACCGGTACACAACACCGGCGAAACTGCGTTTGGGTGTTACAGCTGCGTTACGCCTGGGGCCGATGAACGCGATTCGCCCGGCTCACTTGTCGGCAAAGATCGCGTCGAACCACACCTTATCCCCGGCCCGTTCGAACAGGTCAAACATCAAGTCGCGCGCCGTTTCGCTGACCGGCACAAACACCACCGCCATCGACTCCAACTGGTGATAGGCGGTTTCCCAGGCATCTTCGTCGTCTTCCCCGGCCTGTTCCACCAGGGGCTGCAATTGGTCGGTGAACAGGGCGCGGTATTCTTCACCTGCCGGGGTGGGTTGGAAGTCGCAGTCGATCCAGGGGAAATCCCAGGTATACGCAACCAGCGTGCCCAGCACCATATTATTTTTGCGCAGTTCCCAATGGGTCTCAGCGTGACTCATGGATAGTTATGCCTCTCGCTTTCCGCAGCAGGCCGGGCATGTTAGCCTTTGATCCCCCAGTGCACGGCCATCGTACCGAGCATAAACCGTTTATACCCCACTTCGCGTAATCCCGCCTCTCGCATCAGGTCTGCCAGTTCGTCAGCGGTCTTGAAGCCCAACGTGCTTTCCGGCAGGTACTGGTAGGCGTCAGCCTGCCCGGTGATGATGCGGCCCAGCAGCGGGATCACCAGCTTAAGGTGGACCTGGATGAAGGGGCGCAGGACGTTGCGCGGCGGGGGCGTGGTGTCCAGCGTGACGAGGCGTCCGTCCGGTTGCAACACGCGGATTTGCTCGCGCAGCGCGCCGGGGATGTCGGTCACGTTGCGGAACAGGTAGCCGCTGGTCACGGCCTGGAACGTGTCGCTGGCATAGGGCAGGTGCAGCGTATCGGCGGCCTGCCACGCGACGGGGCTGGTGCCGTTGCGCCGCTGTTGCAACTCGCGCCCCTGCCCGACGCGCATCATGGGCAGCGCAAAGTCTGCCGCCACGATCCGCAGATCAGGCACCTGCCGTTGTGCCTCGAATGCGATGTCACCTGTGCCGGTGGCGATATCCAGCAGCCAATCGCCGGGCGTAAGCTGCGCCTGCTGCACCACGAAGCGCCGCCACGCGCGGTCCTGGCCCAGCGTCATCAGGCGGTTCATCAGGTCATAGCGCCGCGCAATGCGTCCAAACATCTGCTGCACATACGCGCTGTGTTCGGTGGATGTGCTCATGTGTCTCCGTTACAGTGCGCTACGATTGCCCCGGCCACAGGCCCATGACCTGCCGCAGAATCGCGAATTCGCCAATGTGATAAGCGTTGTGGTCGGCCACCACTAGAATTTCGCGCAATACCGTATACCCGGCGGCGTGGGGCAGTTCGGCGGTCAGGTCGGTGGCCGGATTTTCAGCCAGCGTCACCAGCGCGTTCAAGTCGGCGCGAAAGGTGTTGATCGTCTTCACCCATTCATCTGGGTCCGCTTCCGTTTCGGGATCAGGCCAGTAGCCTTCCGGCCACTTGAGCGGCTTGTAATTCGTGTTGTGGATGAAGTCGAGAATGTCCCACTGGGCAATGCGGATGTGTTCCAGCAGGTGCCAGAAGGTGTAGGGCACTTCCGGCGGGCGCGTGTTGATGTGCTCCATCGGGAAATCTGCGATAGCCTGGTCGAATGGCATGTGGGCGTTGCCGCCGCGCAGCAGCGCCACCAACTGCTGGCGTAGAACCTTGTCGGCGCGTTCGGTGCTCATGGTTACCCCCTAGCTGGTCAGCTTTCAGCAGTCAGCACTTCAGCCTTCAGCGATCAGTGACACTCCCCACGCCTAAAGGCGGGGGCTTCTGACGGACGCTTGCCCTTGCCCGCTCCACGAAGGGGC